>CANJKY010000089.1 GCA_947474875.1 Gemmataceae bacterium | reverse complement strand
TGCTCGGGCTGACCGCCCCGCGGGTGGAGTTCAGCGGGGACCGCATCCGGTTCGCCGCCCGGTCCGGCAGCGGGTTCTGGAGCACGGTGGTGTCGGTGGAACTGCGGGCGTGGCTGATCGCCGACGAGCCGAACCTGTTCGCCGTCGAGGTGGTGTCGCTCAAGGCCGGGGCGGTGCCGCTGCCCGAGCGGCTGGTGATGGACCGGGTGACGGCGTTCGGGGCGGACAACAAGGCGACCGTCACCTGGTTCCGGTCGAACGGCCGGCCGGTGGCGGTGGTGCGGTGGCTGTCCAACCTGTCCCGCCCGACCACCCTGCTGCAGACGGTGTCGGTGGCCGACGGCAGCGTGTCCGTCGGCGGGCGGAACCAGCTCGCCCGGTAGAATGGGGTGGAACACCCCACCCCCACCCCCCCTCCGACCCGGAGGGGGGAGTTGCACATCCATGACCGACCCCGACGACGACGACCTGCTCCCGCCGCCCGAAGCGGACGCCCTGCCCGCCTACGCCCGCTCCCGCGACCCGGTGCCGCTGCTGGTGAAGGTGAAGGCCGAGGGCATGCGGCTGGACCAGTATCTCCAGGTGTTCTTCCACGACTGCAGCCGCACCGAGCTACAGAAGGCGATCACGTCCGGGAACGTCACCGTCAACGGCAAGCCGAGCAAGGCCGGGTACAAGGTGCGGAACGACGACAAGCTCGTCGTGCAGTTGCCCGCCCCGGTGAACGACGTGATCGTTCCCGAGGACATCCCGCTGGAGGTGCTGTACGAGGACGAGGTGCTGGCGGTGGTGAACAAGCCGCCGAACATGGTCGTCCACCCGGCCCGCGGGAACTGGACCGGCACCCTGGTGAACGCCCTGGCGTTCCGGTTCGGCGACCAACTGAGCAAGGAGAACGGCACCTTCCGCCTGGGCATCGTCCACCGCCTGGACCGCGACACCAGCGGGGCCATCCTGATCGCCAAGGCGGACGGCATCCACCACAAGCTGAGCAGCCAGTTCGAGAAGCGGACGGTGTTCAAGGAGTACGTGGCCCTGGCGGTCGGCGAACTGGAGCGGGACTCGGACTACGTCGAGGTGGGCATCAAGCAGCACCCGCGGGACCGGGAGAAGCAGGCGGTGGCCCTGGACCCGGACGACCCGACGGCCAAGCCGGCGATGAGCTACTACGAGGTGGCCGAGCGGTTCCGCGGGTACACGCTGGTGCGGGTGCAGCCGAAGACCGGCCGCACCCACCAGATCCGCATCCACCTGCTGCACATCGGCCACCCGGTGCTGGCGGACAAGGTGTACGGCGGGCGGAGCGAGTTCCGGCGGTCCGACCTGGTGCCCGGCCTGCCGAAGGATGACGACGAGGTGTACCTCTCCCGCCAGGCGCTGCACGCCTTCCGCCTCCGCTTCCGCCACCCGCTCAAGGACACCTGGCTGGAGGTGGAAGCCCCCCTCCCGGCCGACATGCGAGCGGCCCTGGAAGCGCTGCGGGAGTTCCGGCCGTACCGGTGAAGAAGGGGAACACCTCGCGGGGAAGCCCCAGGCGGCCGCCGATGCGAACGGCCGCCGTGGCGGGTGGGTTTCGGACGCGGAGCGGATCACCGGGGGGCAGCGTGAAGCCGACGAACCACCATCAGATCTTGCCCAAGAAACTGTTCGCCGCCATCCGGCAGCAGAAACCCCGGATCGAGGTGTCGCGGGCGGTCGTGGAGTCGGCCGCGCTGGACGTCGCCGCGGTGTACGCGCGGCTGGTCACCCGCCCGACCGGGCTGACGACGGCGGAGGCCGCCGGGCGACTGGCGGAGTACGGTCCGAACGTGCTGGCCAAGGACCGGCGGGTCGGCCTCGGCCGGCTGCTCTGGAACGCGGTGATCAACCCGCTGGTGCTTCTGCTGCTGGTGCTGGCGGGCGTGTCGTTCGCCACCGGGGACGCGCGGGCGGGGGTGGTCATGTCCATGATGATCGTCCTGGGGGCGGGGTTGAAGCTCGTTCAGGAAGCCCGGGCCGACACCGCGGCGGCGAAGCTCAAGGCGATGATCTCGGTGACGGCGACGGCGGTCCGCGACGGCACGCCGCGTGAGATCCCGGTCGCGCAGCTTGTGCCGGGGGACGTGGTTCACCTGTCCGCCGGGGACATGATTCCCGGCGACGTGCGGGTGGCCGAGGCCAAAGACCTGTTCGTGACGCAGGGGTCGCTGACCGGCGAGAGCTTCCCGGTCGAGAAGTTCGTGGTCGAGAAGCACCCGGCGGCGACGGCACCCCTGGAACTGACTAGCATCGCGTTCCTGGGGACCAGCGTGGAGAGCGGCACGGCCACCGCGGTCGTGGTGGCCACGGGCGCGGACACGTACCTGGGCGGGATGGCCGAGGCGCTGTCCGCCCAGTCCACGCGGACGGCGTTCGACGCGGGCATCGCCCGGTTCACCTGGCTGATGGTGTGGTTCATCCTGGTGATGGTGCCGCTGGTGTTCCTGATCAACGGGCTGACCAAGGGGGTGTGGGGCGACGCCTTCTTCTTCGCCGTGGCGGTGGCGGTCGGCCTGACCCCCGAGATGCTGCCGATGATCGTGGCGGTGTGCCTGTCCAAGGGCGCGCTGGCGATGAGCCGCAAGAAGGTGATCATGAAGCGGCTGAACGCCATCCAGAACCTGGGGGCGATGGACGTGCTGTGTACGGACAAGACCGGCACGCTGACGATGGATCACGTCATCCTGGAGAAGCACTGCGACGTGGTGCTGAAGGAGGACGACGGGGTGCTGGCGCTGGCGTACCTCAACAGCCACTTCCAGACCGGGTTGAAGAACGTCCTCGACCGCGCGATCCTCGCCCACACCGAGACGCACGCGCACGCCGGCGTCCCCGGGTACACGAAGGTGGACGAGATCCCGTTCGACTTCCAGCGGCGGGTCATGACGGTGGTGGTCCGCACGCCCGGCGGGCCGGATCGGGTCATCAGCAAAGGCGCCCCCGAGGCCATCTTCCCCCGCTGCCGCGAGTTCGAACTCGACGGGGAGCGGTTCCCGATGGAGCACCTGCTCATCGAGGAGTTGAAGGAGGAGTACGAGGCGCTGAGCGCGGACGGGTTCCGCGTGCTGGCCGTCGCCAGCAAGGACGTGCCGCCGCGGGCCGGGGGCGGCCCCCCGTACTCGAAGGCCGACGAGTGCGACCTCATCCTCAACGGCTATGTGGCCTTCCTCGACCCGCCCAAGGACACCGCCCGGGCGGCGATCCAGGCTCTGGAGGGCCACGGCGTCCGGGTGAAAGTGGTGACCGGCGACAACGAGTTGGTCGCCCGCAAGGTGTGTACGGAGGTCGGCCTGCCCACCGCCCGCGTGCTGCTGGGACCGCAGGTCGAGCAGATGACCGACGAGCAGTTGGCGGAGGCGGCGGAGGCGGCCACGCTGTTCGCCCGCGTCTCCCCCGCGCACAAGCAGCGGATCATCGCCGCGCTTCAATCCCGGCGGCACACCGTCGGCTTCATGGGTGACGGCATCAACGACGCGCCGGCCCTGCGGACGGCCGACGTGGGCATCAGCGTGGACACCGCCGTGGACATCGCCAAGGAGGCGGCGGACATGATCCTGCTGGAAAAGTCCTTGATGGTGCTGGAGGAGGGGGTGGTCGAGGGGCGGAAGGTGTTCGTCAACATCCTCAAGTACATCCGCATGGGGGCGAGCAGCAACTTCGGCAACATGTTCAGCGTGCTCGGGGCCAGCGTGTTCGTCCCGTTCCTGCCGATGGCCCCGCTTCAGATCCTGGCCAACAACATGCTGTACGACCTCAGCCAGACGGCCATCCCCACCGACGACGTGGACCCCGAGCAGATCGAGAAGCCGCGGCCGTGGGACGTCCGCCAGTTGACGCGGTACATCGTGTGCATCGGCCCGTGCTCGTCCATCTTCGACTACACCACGTTCTTCATGATGCTGTACCTGTTCGGGTGCTGGGACGTGTCCACGCCTGAGGCCGCGGCCGGCAGCGCCAGCCTGTTCCAGACCGGCTGGTTCGTGGAGAGCTTGCTGACGCAGACGCTCATCATCCACGTCATCCGCACCAACCGCATCCCGTTCCTGCAGAGCATCGCCTCGTGGCCGCTGCTCGTGATGTCCGGGGTGATCATGGCCGTCGGCATCGCCCTACCGTTCACCCCGGTGGGGGGCTACCTCGGGTTCACCCCGCTTCCGCCGCTGTACTGGCCGGTCCTGGGGGGCACGCTGGTGTGCTACGTCGCCCTGACACAATCGGTGAAAATGTGGCTGCTCCGGAGGCGGTGGATTTGACGGCCGGACTGCCCACCAGTCGGGGTCTTCCGGCCGGCCGATGACGCCTCAGAAGTCCACGGCCAGGCGGGTGCCGAACGAGTGGATGGCGCCCTTGACCAGCGGGTTCGGCCCGCCGTCGCGGTACAGGTAGTCGTAGTTGAACTGGAGCCGCACGTTCGCGTTCCAGTACCACGTCAGCCCGAGGGTCAGGCCGTTCAGCCGCCCGCCGTTCACCCCCTCGTCGTCCAGGTCCAGGTACGAGTACCGCACCCCGGTCTCCACCGCCCCGAACGTGCCGTCCTTGAACGACAGGTTCCGCAGCGGGATGACCCGCTTGAACACCCCGGTCTTCGGGTCCCACTCGCGGTGCTCGCCGGTCAGGAACACCATCCCCTGCGTGTAGAACCCGTTGTACACCAGGGTGCCGAGGTTCGGCCCCGCCCCCACCCGCGCCCCGCGGATCAGGTTGGCCGTGTACTCGCTCGACACCGTCACCGGGCCGTAGGCGGCGGCCGTCTCCAGGTTGAACAGGTCCTGCGAGGCGGAGGTGATCGCCCCGGTGTCGGCGATCAGGTTGAGCAGCGGGGCCGGGGCGTTGCGGATCGCGTTCCGGACGCGGACCCGCACCTGCCCGTCCACCGGGTCGCGGTGGCTCATCGCCCCGCCGACGTGCCAGTAGTACTGCTCCTCCGGGCACCACACGGGCAGGGCGGCCACCCGCCCGGTGACCGCGTACTGCCCGTCGCCCACCCCGAACCCGAACGTGTCGCTCACGTTCTTGTACACCCCCACCCCGGTGAACACCCGGTCGTTCGCCCAGGTGCGGAAGGCGGACAGGCCGGGCGAGCGGGCGTTGTTGAACGCCGTCGGCTGGGTGGCGTCGAACAGGTACGACCGCTCCATGAACATGAGCGCCCGCTGCGACTCCAGGTGCTCCAGGCTGAACCACTCCTTCTGGTTGCCGACCCGCACGTTGCCCAGGAACGGCACCTCCTTGAGCGTCACCCAGGCGTCGGCCAGGCCGAGCGAGTTGGCGACGGTGGAGGCGGCCGTCGGGGCGGTCAGGCCGGCGGGCTGGAACCCGTTGGCCAGTTCCACGTCCAGCTTGTAGTCCACGTTCGAGTACAGCGACCCGTCCATGAGCAGCCGCAGCCGGCGGGCGGCCACCCCGTCGCTGAACCGCCCCACCCCGCCGGGGAGCGTCTGCACCCCGGTCCCGCCCGTGTACCACGCCCCGTCGTAGTGCAGCGACGCGCCGACATGGGCGGTGAACCCGCCGTCCGCGGAGCGGAAGAACAGCCCGTTGTTCCAGTACGCCTCGAACAGCCGTGGGGCGGGAGCCGACACCGGCGGGGCGGCCGGCAGTTCGGGCCTGGGTGGCGGGTCCACCGGCATGATCTTGTCAGGGGCGATCGGGCCGGGGGGCAAGACGGTGGCGGCGGTGGGGTCGACCCTTCGGCCGACCGCCACCTGACCGGGTTGGATGGTCGGGCGGAAGGAGGTCGGTAGCGGCGGCGGGGATAGGGGACCGGTGGCGGTCGAGGTCGGCTGCACCGGCACGACCGGAGGCAGAGCGTCGGGGGGTGGAATCGGTGGGAGGGGCGGCAGAGGCGGGAGCGTGGTGCCGCCCACCGCCCGCTCGAGCGGGGCCGCCGGCAGGTTGAGCGGTGGAAGTGGGTCAACCGGCACCAACTGGCCGTGAGCGCCCCCGACGACTGCGAACACCCAGCCCGCGGCGATCAGCCCGCGGCGACACAAACGGACCATCGGACTCCCCCCGGTACGTCCCCGGTCGGGGGTATGCCGGGGGCCGCCGGGGGAATCAAGGCCGACCGTGCCGCTTGCCCCGCCGCTCCACCTTCCGCCGCAGCCGGAACCCGTCCCCGCCGCGGTACGACACCAGGATCGCCCCCACCCCGCCGTACCGCTCGAACAGGTCGGCCGCCACCTGCTCCTCGTCCGGCCACGAGTAGGCGTAGATGACGTCGAAGTCGTCCACGTCCAGCCCGAGGTCGTGGTACGTGTGGTCGGCGTCGGTGTGCAGCCACGAGTAGTTGCCGGACTTCATCACGAACTCTTCGCCCGCCGGCGGGATGTAGCTGCCGTGGGCGAACTCGGCCGGCACGTCGAAGTCGTCGGCCAGTTGGCGGGCGGCCTCCACCAGCGGCCACTCGGTCTCGATGCCGTAGGCGTCGTACCCGGTCAGCCCGGCTACGCCGGTCGCCACCCCCAGCCCGCTGCCCCACTCGCAGAAGCAGGTGCCGCGGAGGGTGGGGCCGTCGAGCAGGGCGGCGAGCAGCTTGGCCAGCCCCTCGTAGTCGCCGGGCACGAACCCGGGGATGAGCGCGTCCTTGAGCATCTCGTCCACCCGCTTGTCCGCCTCGGCCAGGAACCGGCGGAGCGGGTGCGGCAGGCGGTCCGGCACCGGCGGCAGAGGCACGTCAACGAGCGGCATGAGCGCACAGGAAAGAGATGACAGGCGACGAAGGGTGGAATAACTCCCGTTGAGTATACCACAGGTCAGAATAATTCCGGTGAGCCGCGTTTCTGGCACAGCATTTGGTGCTCATCTGGCATGCTTCGACCGCGGCAGTAGCGGGCGGGTGCATCACAGCGACTTCTACGGAGGTGCCGCCATGGGACTCCTGAAATGGGCTGGTTTGTTCCTGATTCTCGCACTCATCGCCGGGGTGTTCGGGTTCGGGAACATTGCCGAGGGGTTTGCCGATATCGCCAAAATCTTGTTCGGGCTTTTCCTGGTGATCATGATCGTGCTGGTGGTGCTCGGGATGACTGTTTACAAGGCGGTCACCTGACAGATGTGACTTTGGCCGGACTCCCACCTGAACGCGGTCGGGCGGAGGTGTTGCATCACCGCCCGACCGCGCTTGACGATTCGCCCACTCGCTATGCCGGGTAGCGAGGGAGTGTGAAGGGGAATACTCACCCGTTCGCAGAAGCGATCCGGTTGAGCCGCGTAAGGCGGCGGGCGGCCGTTCCGCCGCCCGGCAGCAGGGGGGCGTCGGTCACCCGACCGGAACACTCACCCCTTGTTCTGCCGGTCGTACCGCTTCCGCTCGCTCTCGCTCAGGTACACCTTCCGCATGCGGATGGCCTTGGGCGTGATCTCCACCAGCTCGTCGTCCTCGATGTACTCCAGGGCCATCTCCATCGAGTACCGCACGGGCGGCTTGATGGCCGCCTTGGCGTCGCTGCCCGAGGCCCGCATGTTGGTGAGCGGCTTCGGGTCGGTGACGTTCACCGTCATGTCCTTGTCCCGGGGCGCCTGCCCGACGATCTGGCCCTCGTACACCTCGTCGCCGGGGGCCACGAACAGCGTGCCGTCCAGGCCGTCGCACGAGTAGGCCGTCACCTTGGCCGTGTTCTTCGAGATGTACACCCCGTTCGCCCGGCTGACGCTGGCCCCCTTCAGCGGGCGGTACTCCAGGAAGTTGTGGTGCATGATGATGGTGCCCTGGGTGGCGGTCAGCATCCGCGTGCGGAGGCCGATGAGCGAGCGGGCGGGGATGTGGAACTCGGCGTGCACGATGCCGCGGTGGTTCTCCACCCGCAGGAACTCGCCGTACCGCTCGAGGACCAGTTTCATCACGGAACTCTGGTGCTCGCTCGGCACCTCCACGACGAGGTGCTCGTAGGGTTCCGATTTCACCCCGTTGACCTCTTTCACGATCACCCGCGGCTTGCCGACCGCCACCTCCGACCCCTCCCGTCGCATGGTTTCGAGCAGCACGCCCAGGTGAAGGAGGCCACGCCCGCTGACGACGAACTCGCTCTCCCGCTCGCCGGGGACGACCCGCAGCGCCACGTTGTGTTGCAACTCCTGGTCGAGCCGGGCCCGCAGCTCGCGGCTGGTGAGCGGCTTGCCGTCCTTGCTGGCGAACGGCGAGTCGTTCACCTTGAACACCATGTCCAGGGTCGGCTCGTCGATGGTGAGCGGGGGCAGGGCGGCCGGCTTCTCGAACTCGCAGATGGTGTCGCCGATGTCGGCGTCGTCGATGCCCACCACACAGCAGATGTCGCCCGCCCGCACCTCGTCCAC
Source organism: Gemmataceae bacterium (assembly GCA_947474875.1). GTDB lineage: Bacteria > Planctomycetota > Planctomycetia > Gemmatales > Gemmataceae > JALHQU01. Next base: position 645 of record CANJKY010000089.1, on the reverse strand, counting down.
CTCCTTGCGGCCGAGGCGGTCGAACTCGAGCACCTGCACCACCGTGTCCGGGAAGGTGCTGCCGTCCTTCTGCTTGACCACCGTCACCCGCTGGTTCTTCCGGATCTTCCCGGCCACCACCCGGCCGACGGCGATCTTGCCGACGAACTCGCTGTACTGCAGCGCCATCACCTGCATCTGCAGCGGCAGGCTGTCGTCCCCGGTCGGCGGCGGCACGGCGTTCAGGATGGCGTCGAACAGCGGGCGGAGGTCCTTCGGCTCGACCGTCATGTCGGTGGTGGCCACGCCGTTCCGCCCGCTGGCGTAGATGACCGGGAAGTTGGCCTGCTCGTCGGTCGCCCCGAGCTCGATGAACAGGTCGAACACCATGCTGTGGATTTCGTCGATGCGGGCGTCCGGGCGGTCGATCTTGTTGATCACCACGATCGGCTTCAGCCCCTCGGCGAACGCCTTCCGCAGCACGAACCGGGTTTGTGGGAGCGGCCCCTCGGCGCTGTCCACCAGCAGGAACACGCCGTCGGCCATCTTCAGGATGCGTTCGACCTCCCCGCCGAAGTCGGCGTGCCCGGGGGTGTCGATCAGGTTCACCTTCACGTCGCCCAGGCGGATGGCGCAGTTCTTCGCCAGGATGGTGATGCCCCGCTC
>CANJKY010000088.1 GCA_947474875.1 Gemmataceae bacterium | reverse complement strand
GTGGGTGGACGAACCGGGCACCTTGCCCCGTGCCGTCCGCATCGCGAACGAAACGGCGGGCAAGGATGTCATCCAGTTCGCGTTCGCGGCGTTCGGAAAAAACGACCTCACGTTCGCGTCCAACAAGACGCTGGAGGTGGCGGAGGAGGTGAGCATCGAACTCGGGTGGAACGTCGGGGCCGGCAAGAGCGTGACCATCAGCGGCACCAAGCCGTTCACCTTCACCCACAAGACGAACTTCGACAACCCGCCGATCGGCGAGCCGGGCACGCCCCCGCCGACGCCCAGCTCAGCGATCATCGGGGTCAACTTCAAAAACTGCAACGCCGGTGGGAGCGGCGGCGCGGTCGAAGTGACGGGTGGGAACCTGATGCTGACGCAGTGCCAGTTCGTTGACAACACGGCCGGGTCGAAAGGCGGGGCGGTGATGGTCGGGGAGAACTGCCTGCTGACGGTGTCCTCCGGCTGTCTCTTCGACCACAACACCGCGAACTACGGCGGGGCGATCGCCAACTCTGGGCAAGTGGTGCTGAACGGGACGGTCTTCGCCGACAACGAGGCCAACGCGATTGTGATCGGTCCGTTGTTCGGAGCGCAGGGCGGGTGGGGCGGGGCCATCTACTCCACCGGGGTGGTGATCTCGGACGGGTCGCAGTTCAACTACAACTATGCTTCCCGAGGTGGTGGTGGGGTGTACATCGCCAACTCGTCGAAGGCGGTGGAGAACGCTTCCACGTTCACCGGCGGGCAGTTCGCCAACAACTCGGTCGGTAGGAACAACGTCGGGGTCGTCGAGACCGGCGACGGCGGCGGGTTGAACGCCGAGAGCGGGTTCGTGCGGGTGACCGGCACCGCCTTTTACGGAAACATGGCCGGCAACGGCGGCGGGTTGTCGGCCGGGGCGAACTCGACGGTGGAGATCAAGTCGGCCACGTTCGGGGGCAACAGCACGCCGCCGTTCGCGGCGAACGGGCCGTACCACGGGCGGGCTATCGACGTGACGGCCGGGGCGTTCGTGTCCGTGCAGGGCAGCACGTTCGACGGCAACGGCATCCGTGGGACGTACTACAACAACGGCGGGAACACGTTCACCGACTCGCCGGACGAGTGATCGGTCAGCTTGCGTGCCGAGCGACACTACTAGACCGTTCGTCTCGCGGCTACAGGGTCACGCGATCAGCTCTTTGATCACCTTCGCTTCTTCGACGCCGGTCAGCTTCTGGTCCAGGCCCTGGTAGCGGTAGGTGAACCGCTGGTGGTCGATGCCGAGCAGCCGGAGCACGGTGGCGTGGAAGTCGCGGATATGCACCGGGTCCTTCACGATGTTGTAGCTGAAGTCGTCCGTCTCGCCGTAGGCGGTGCCGCCCTTCGCCCCGCCGCCGGCCATCCACATGGTGAAGCACCGCGGGTGGTGGTCCCGCCCGTAGTTCGTCTTGCTCAGCGTGCCCTGGGTGTAGATGGTGCGGCCGAACTCGCCGCCCCAGATGACCAGCGTGCTGTCCAGCAGCCCCCGCTGCTTCAGATCCTGGATGAGGGCGTAGCACGGCTTGTCCACGTCGTTGCACTGGTCCTTCATGCGGCCGGGCAGGTTGCCGTGGTGGTCCCAGTTGTTGTGGTACACCTGCACGAACCGGACGCCCCGCTCGACCAGCCGGCAGGCGGTGAGGGCGGTGTTGGCGAACGTGCCCGGCTTCTTCACGTCCGGCCCGTACATGTCAATCGTCTTCGCGTTCTCCCGGCTCAGGTCGGTCAGTTCGGGCACGCTGGACTGCATCTTGAACGCCATCTCGTACTGCTGGATGCGGGTGAGCGTCTCCGGGTCGCCGACCTGCTGGTGGTTGAGTTCGTTCAACTGCTTCAGCCCGTCCAGCGTCTTCCGCCGCACGTCGCGGGACACGCCCGGCGGGTCGTTGATGAACAGGATGGGGTCGCCCTTGGCGCGGAACGACACCCCGGCGTGCTCGCCCGGCAGGTACCCGCTCTGCCACAGGCGGGCGGAGATGGCCTGCACCTGCTCCTGGTTGCTGGGCACGGCCACCATCACCACGAACGTGGGCAGGTCGCTGTTCAGGCTGCCCAGCCCGTAGCTCATCCACGCCCCCAGGCACGGCCGGCCGGTCACCTGGTTGCCGGTCTGCATGAACGTGATGGCCGGCTCGTGGTTGATCGCCTCGGTGTGCATGCTGCGGATGAAGCACAGGTCGTCGGCCATCTTCGCCTTCCACGGCATCATCTCGCTGATCCACATGCCGCCCTTGCCGTACTGCTGGAACTTGTACTTGCTCGGGGCGATGGGGAAGCGCGCCTGCCCGCTGGTCATGGTGGTCAGCCGCTGGCCCATCCGCACCGACTCGGGCAGGTCCTTGTCGAAATACTCCTGCATCTTCGGCTTGTAGTCGAACAGGTCCATCTGGCTCGGCCCGCCGACCATGTGCAGGTAGATGACGCTCTTCACCTTGCTCGGGAAGTGGGTGGCCGGCAGGGCGGCCGCCTTGCCGACGGTGCCGGCGGACGCCTTCTCGGCGGCCTGGCCCTCGCGGCCGAGCAGGGTGGCCAGCGCGGCCGTGCCGAGCGACAGCCCGGCCGAGCCGAAGAAGTGCCGGCGGGTCTGGTGGGCGGCGAACGCATTCGGGAACAGGGGGGTCATTATGGTCTCCTGGCGAGCGGCCCGCGCAAGCGGGCTGTTCGGACTCGGGGGAAGGGAACAGCCCGCTCACGCGGGCCGCTCGCCAACTACTTGTTCAGCACCTCGTCCAGGTTCAGCAGTTGGTTGCACAGCATCGTCCACGCCGCCAGTTGGCCGGCGTCCAACTTCGCGTCCGCCTTCTTCTCGCCCACCGCGATCAGCTTCTTCGCCTCCTCCGGTTTCGCCGCGTACTCCTTCGCCAGCTCCGCCAGACTCGCCTTCACGATCTCCAGCTCCTTCGCCGACAGCGGCCGGGCCAGCAGCCGCTTCGCCACGAAGTCGATCCGCTTGTCGTCCGTGTCACCGGACTGAATCGCCTTCTCGGCCAGCACCCGCGCCGCCTCCACGAACTGGATGTCGTTCAGCGTGAGCAGGGCTTGCAGCGGGGTGTTCGTCCGCTCGCGGCGGACGGCGCACGTCTCCCGGTTGGGGGCGTTCATCACCTCCATCGACGCAGGCGGGGCGGCCCGCTTCCAGAACGTGTACATGCTGCGGCGGTACAGGTTGTCCCCGCTGTCCCGCCTGTAGTCGCGGGTGTTGCTGCCGATCATCGCCACCGCCTCCCACACCCCCTCCGGCTGGTACGGCCGCACGCTCGGCCCGCCGATCTTCGGCACCAGCAGGCCGCTGGCGGCCAGGGCGTAGTCCCGCACCATCTCCGCGTCCATGCGGAACCGCGGGCCGCGGCTCAGGTAGATGTTGTTCGGGTCCTTCTCCAGCTTGTCCTTTGTGGTGGTCGCCGCCTGCCGGTAGGTGGCGCTCGTCACCAGCAGCTTGAAGAACCGCTTGATGTCCCAGTGGCTCTCGAACTCCTCGGCCATCCAGTCGAGCAACTCCGGGTGGCTGGGCAGTTCGCCGGTGATGCCGAAGTCGCCCGCCGTGCGGACCAGCCCCTGACCGAACAGCTCCTGCCAGAACCGGTTGACGGTCACCCGGCCGGTGAGCGGGTGGTCCTTGTCGAGCAGCCACTGGGCGAACCCGAGACGGTTGCGGGGCAGGTCCTTCGCCATCGGCGGCAGGGCCTTGGGCACGTCCGCGCTCACCTTGTCGGCCCGCTTGTCGTAGTCCCCCCGCTTCAGGATGTACGCCTCCGGCGGGGTGGTCTTCTCCACCGAGATGGGGGTCGTCGTACCACGGGTCTTGAACCCGACCTCCTCCTGCTTGAGCACGGTCAGCGCTACGGCCAACTCCTGCGACGCCGCGTCCCGGCTGCCCAGCCACCAGGCGAACAGGTCGTCCAGTTCCTTCGGCTGCCGCTTGTCCGCCGGCTTGGCCAGCACCGCCTGCAACCGCCCGGCGGCGGACAGGTCGCTCACCTCTTTGCTGCTCAGGGCCCGGCCGTACAGCCGCAGGTCGGTGACGCCGACCGCCCGCAGTTGTTGGCTCGGCGTCCGCCGGCCGATGGTCAGCGGGGCGGTGGTCTTGATCGACTTGGCCGGCACCGCCGTCTTGTGGTTGGCGTCGGTGTTGGTGTCGTTGGCGAACACGTCCACCGGCTGCGGCTCGCCGTTCACGAACAGCTTCAGCCCGCTCGCCTTGCGGCTGCCGTCGTACACCACCGCCACGTGGTGCCACTTGTTCGGGTCGAACGACGCCTTGGTGGTGATCTTGATGCCGTCCTTCGGCCACTCGTGTACCAGGTGGGCGGCGAACTTGTCGTTCTGCAGCCACAGGTCCCACCCGCGGTAGGCGGCCTTCTCGTCCATCTTGGCGAAGATGGCCCCGTTCTGCCCGCGGTTCGGGATCTGCACCCAGGCGGCGTAACTGAACGGCTTGTCGGCGTCGAAGTCGCCGGCCTCGGGCGGGAACTCCGGGCTGCCCCCGGCCTTCACCCCGAGCACCTTCTGGGCGTCGCCGAGCGGCCCGTTCCGCCAGTCCGCGCCGGCGGGGAAGGCGGCGGTCATCGGCTTGCCGTTCAGCACGTACCGCAGGGTGGTGCCGGCCCCCTCGTCGAACCAGCACGCCAGGGTCAGCCCGTCGGCGGTGGCCTGCACGTCGGCCGGCTTCACCTTCGCCAGCCACTTGTCGAACTCCGGCCGGGCGGCCTTCTTCCGCTCGGCCAGCTTGCCCTCGGCGTCCGTCATCCGCTGCACCCAGGCGAAGTACTTCTCCCGGTCCTCGGCGGCCGGCACGAACAGGTTGGGCGGGGTGTCCTTGATGTTCCCGTCCATCGCCCCCTGGGTGGTGTTGTTGAAGAACGCGGCCAGGCTGTAGAAGTCCCGCTGGCTCACCGGGTCGAACTTGTGGTCGTGGCAGACGGCGCACCCGACGGTCAGCCCCATGAACACCTGCCCGGCCGTCTCGGTGCGGTCGCGGGTGTACAGCACGAGGTACTCCTCGTTGATCGCCCCGCCCTCGTTGGTGGTGATGTTGCTGCGGTTGAACCCGGTCGCGACTTTCTGGTCCAGGGTGGCGTTCGGCAGCAGGTCGCCGGCCAGCTGCTCGATCGTGAACTCGTCGAACTTCAGGTTGCGGTTGAACGCGGCGATCACCCACTCGCGGTACGCCCAGTTCTCCCGGTAGTTGTCGAAGTGGATGCCGTGCGTGTCGGCGTACCGGGCGTAGTCCAGCCAGTACCGCCCGCGGTGCTCGCCCCACTGCGGCTTGGCCATCAGCTTGTCCACGAACTTCTCGTAGTAGTCGGCGGACGTGTCCGCCACGAACGCCTCCACTTCGGCCGGGTCGGGCGGCAGGCCGGTCAGGTCCAGGCTCAGCCGGCGGGCCAGGGTGCGGCGGTCGGCCTCGGGGGCCGGGGTCAGCCCGCGCTTCTCCAACTCGGCCAGCACGAAGGCGTCGATCGGGGTGCGGACCCACTTGGCGTCCTTCACCGCCGGCACCGCCGGCTTCTTCGGCGGGATGAACGACCAGTGCGATTCGTACTCCGCCCCCTCCGCTACCCACCGCTTCAGGACGTCCTTCTGCGCGGCCGTCAGCGTCTTGTGCGACTTGGCCGGCGGCATCAGCATGTCGTCGTCGGCCTTCAGGAAGATGCGCTCGACCAGCCCGCTGTCGTCCGGCTTGCCCGGCTCGATCGCCCCGGCCTTCACCGCCACGTCCCGCTGGTCCAGCCGCAGCCCGGCCTTGCGGGCGGCGCTGTCCGGCCCGTGGCAGGCGAAGCAGTTCTCCGCCAGGATCGGCCGCACGTCGCGGTTGTACTGGAGCTTGCCGGTCCTCGCCTTCTCCACCGGCGGGGAGGTCGGCTCGGCCGCCACCGGGGCCGGGGAGCGATCGACGAGCCAGACGCCCACAGCCAGGGCGACCAGGGTAACGAACGGGAGAGTCGAACGGCGCATGTGCAGCGACCCTTCGAGGGATCGGGTTGTCGGACTGAGCGAACAAATCGGCGGACGGGCCGGCGGCGTGGGAGGTGCCGCAGTCCGGGTCGGTAGGCAGCCGTCACCTATTAGGATGACGGAAACGGGGGGCGGAGTCAACCGGGTGGGGGCTTCCTCCCGCTCCGCCCGCCGGGTAAACTCTACCAACATCATACACCCAGCGGGGTTCGGCATGACGTTCGGGGATGACGAGGGTTCGGGCGTCGGGTTCGCCACCGCCCGCGGGCGGGACTGGCCGAGCGTGCGGCAGTTCAACGTGTTCCTGGCCAACCGGCTGGGGGCGTTGCTGGAACTGGTCCGCAAGTTCGAGATGACCGACGTGCGGGTGGTGTCGCTGACGGTCATCGAGACGGCCGACTGCGCCATCATCCGGCTGGTGCCGAGCGACTACGAGCGGGCGTTCGAGGTGCTCGCCGCGGCCAAACTGCCGTTCACCCAGTCCGACCTGATCGTGGTGAAGGTGCCGGACCACGACCAGCCGCTGCTGAGCATCACCAAAGCCCTGCTCAGTGGTGAGATCAACATCCACTACCTGTACCCGCTGCTCATCGGCGTCGGGCCGCTCGGCAGCACCGCCCTGGCCATTCATGTGGACGACTTCGAGAACGCCGCCGCCACCCTTCAGAACCAGGGGTTCACACTGTTCACCGAGACGGACCTGAGCGAGTGACGGCGGGCGCCGCGGGTCACACCCCGCTGCCGGTGCCGGAAGTGTTCGGCCGGGTTCGCAGGTGCAGCCGCATCACGTCTAGCATGAACCCGGTGAGCAGCGTCTGCCCGCCGAGCACCAGTCCGAGCACAGACGGGATGACCGTCCGCAGGCTGCGGGCCGGGTCGAGTTGGCCGAACGACTCTGCTCCCCAGCCGGCGAACGCGACAACCGATCCGACCAGCCCAGCCAACATTAGGCCTAGCCCGGCGAAGATGCCGAATTCGGTGCGGACGGTGCCGACCGCCGTCTGCACCAGCTTGCCGGACGGCAACAGCCCCTGGGTGACGGCGAATCCCTTGGCGAGAACTGTGAACGCCACCCCCTGGAACCCGACCAGCACGGCGGCGGCGGCGTACAGCAGGGTGTTCACGTCGAACGTCACCCCGCCGACCGTCCTCGGTCCGGGGAGCAGAGTGATCAGCCCGACTACCCCGAGGAGCATGAGCAGCACGCCGGGGTAGAAGAACAGCCACTTGGGTGAGTACAGGCCCATGAACCGCAGGTGCCGCCACCCGTCCCGCCACGGCCGCAGATGCGGCGGGCGGTCCCGCCCATCCGGGCTGAGGGTGGTGGGCACCTCAGTCACCTTCAGGTGCAACAGCGTAGCCTTGATCACCATCTCGGAGGCGTACTCCATGCCGGAGGTGACCAGGTCCATCTTGCGGAAGGCGACCGCCGAGAACCCCCGCAGCCCGCAGTGGAAGTCGCTGGCCGGACAGCTGAACAGCACGCGGCCGATGGTGGTGAGCACCGGGTTGCCGATGTATTTGTTCTTCCACGGCATGGCTCCGGGCTTGATCCCGCCCTTGAACCGGTTGCCCATCACTAAGTCGTGCCCCTGCCGCAACTTCTCCACGAACGGCATCAGGTCGGAGAAGTCGTACGAGTCGTCCGAATCCCCCATAATCACGTACTTGCCGCGGGCGGCGAGGGTAGCCCCGTACAGCGCCGCCCCGTACCCCCGCACCGGCACGTCGATCACCCGCGCCCCGCACCGCCGGGCGATCTCCTGCGACCCGTCGGTCGAGCCGTTGTCCCCGATCACCACCTCCCCGCGGACGCCGGACCGCTCCAGGAACCCTTGCGCCTTGCGGATGCACGTCTCCAGCGTCAGCGCCTCGTTCAAACAGGGCATGATGATGGTCAACTCGACCTCCCCGTCGGCCGCCGACGGGGGGGCAGGTGTATCGGCCGGGGAGACAGCAACGGAACTACTCATGGGGCGAGCCTCGGTGCGGGTGTGTGGTGGCGCGGGAGGAACAACACGGCCAGACCGGCCAGCCAGCCGGCCACCTGGAGGAACAGGAAGCGATCGTCTTTGGCCAGCGAGGCGGGCGCCCAGGAGACGGCTCCGGCGTACACGAACCCGGCCCAGGCGGCGGCCGAGCGGCGGGCGACGGCTGCGGCCGCCAGCGGGGCGAGCAGGAACGCCAACATCATGTTGTCGTAGCTCTTGTGGTACGCCCACATCCGGCCGACCACCGCCGCGGCGGCGAACAGGTGTGGCACCCCCGCCCGGCGGGTCAGGTACAGCCCGACCAGTCCGGGCAGACCGACCGCCACCGCTAGCACCGGGGTCACCTGCTTGGGGGTCAGCCCGGCGGCCACCAGGGCGTTCACCAGCCCCTGCGAGTCTTGCACGAACCCGTCGGTAACGGCCACGCTTTGAAGGAACATCTCCAACGGGTTGGTGCCCGTTTGCCACCACACGACCGCGGACGCGGCGGCCACGTACCCGGCGCACCCGGTCACCGCTCGCCACCGGCCCATCACCAGCGGCACCAGCACGAACGGCCCGGCGATGGTCGGCTTGAGCAGCGCGAGGCCGAGCAGCAGCCCGGCCGTCCAGTCCTTCCCGGTGGCCAGCGCCCACGCCGCGAGGGCGAGCAGGCCGACCACCACCGCCCCGTATTGGCCGACGTGGGTGCAAGTGCTGTACCCACTGATCGCCAGCACCGCGGCGGCGGCTAGCCCGCCGGCGTGCGGGCCGTCTCCGGCCGGCCGGGCCACCCGGTACGCCCACCACCCCGTCACCGCGGTCATGGCCAGCGACAGGGCCAGGAAGTACCCCTTGACGAGCGGCCAGTCCGGCCAGAACGACAGGTAGCCGACCAGGAACGCCCACGGCGGATACCCGCCCGAATCCGGCACCCCGACCTCCGTGATCGGCTCGGCGTTGCGGCTGGGATCGGACGGCGGACGTCCCACTCCGAGAGCGGCGTAGGTCACGTCATACGGGTTCTGCCCCCGAATCACATACCGTTGCTCCTGCCACCGCAGGTGAACGTCCACCCCGCCGTC
>CANJKY010000087.1 GCA_947474875.1 Gemmataceae bacterium | reverse complement strand
CACGACCGGACCCACCCTACGTCGCTCCTCCCGCCCCGAGGAGTCTGCCATGTCCGCCCCGTGGTCGTTCCAGTCCGCCGGCACGCTCGTGTTCGGCCGCGATTCCGTGAACCAACTCGGCGACATCGCCGGCCGGCTGAAGGCGAAGCGGGTGCTGGTCGTCACCGACGCCGTGCTGGTGAAGGCCGGGATCGCCGACCGCGTCGTCAAGCCGCTGGCCGAGTCCGGGGCCGCCGTCGAAGTCTTTTCCGGCTGTCTGCCCGAACCGCCGGTGGAAGTGATCCGGGCGGCGGCGGATGCGGCCCGCGCCTTCAAACCCGACGTGCTCGTCGGGCTGGGCGGCGGCAGCAACATGGACGCGGCCAAACTGGTGGCCGTGCTGCTCGCCCACGGCGGCGACCCGACCGACTGGGTCGGCGACAGCCGGGTGCCCGGCCCGGTGTTCCCGCTGGTGTGCGTGCCCACCACCGCCGGCACCGGGAGTGAAGTCTCCGCCGCCGCCGTGTTCACCGACACCGCCAACAAGATCAAGGTGAGCACCCTCAGCCCGTTCCTGCGGCCGACGTATGCCGTGGTCGATCCGCTGCTGACGGTCGGCTGCCCGAAGCAGGTGACGGCCGACAGCGGCATCGACGCCCTCACCCACGCCGTCGAAGCGTACACCGCCGCCGGCCAGGACGAGTTCGTGCGGCGGCCCGGCGGGGCGACCGTGTACCAGGGGAAGAACCCGCTGGCCGACATGATGGCGGTGGAGTGCATCCAACTGGTCGGCCGATTCCTGCGGCGGGCGGTGAACAACCCGAACGACCTGGAGGCCCGGGACGGGATGGCGATGGCGGCCACCCTCGGCGGGCTGGCGTTCAGTAACGCTGGGGTGGCGCTGGTTCACGCCATGGAGTACCCGGTGGGTGGGGCGGTCCACGTGTCGCACGGGGCCGGGAACGGGCTGCTGCTGCCGTTCGTCATGCGGTACAACGCGGCGGTGCGGGCGGACGAGGTCGGCCAGATCGGGCTGTGGCTGGACGGCCCGGCGGCCCTGGCCGGCGACACCGGCACCCCGACCGAGCGGGTGCGGGCATACTTCGACGACGCGGTGAACCAGTCGATCAGCGCGGTGGAGCAGTTGCGGAAAGACATCGGCATCCCGACCCGGCTGCGGGACATCGGGGTGACCGAGGACATGCTGCCGGGGTTCGCGGAGAAGGCGTTCGGCATCAAGCGGCTGATGCGGGTGAACCCGCGGGTGCCGCAGAGTGCGGCCGAGATTCTGGAGATCTACCGGGCGGCATTTTAAACGCAACGCCGCAAGCGGCGTCACGCCGCTTGCGGCATTGCAGCCGGTTCACTCCCCGCTGTCGGACGCCTTCTTGTCCAGGTCGGGGTTCTCGTTCGCGTACCCGAACTCGGCCTTCAGCAGGCTCACCGCCAGGTCCCGCTCGGCCTTGCGGGAATCGACCGAGTACCGCCCCTCCACCAGCCCCTTCGCCCCCGGCAGGTCGAACCCGTCCGGCCCCTTCGGCTTGCGGTAGATGGTCTCCCGGAAGGCGAACGGGCTGGCCGTGTCCTTGGAGGTGAGCGCGGCCACGTACAGGGTGGTCTCGGGCGCATCGGCCAGCACCACCGCCGTGCCCACCGGCTTGTCCCGGTTGGCCAGCAGCTCGTTGTTCATGTTCTCCGTCGGGTACACGAAGTCGTCGCTCCCGCGGAAGTTGGTCAGGCTGAACGGTTGGAGCCGCACCTCCCCGCCCATGGTGGGGAACCGCTCGTTCGGGTCCCGCACCAGCTTGGCGACGGTGTACTTCGGGTCGTCGATCAAGCGGAACTGGGCCTTGTCCGCCGGGTTGGTGAACTTCGCCTGGATGCCGGCCAGCGCGTCCTGCAGCTTCAGGTTCACCACCGGCCCGCTCTCCCCGGCCTCCTTCACCTTGGCCACCGCCGCGTCCACCGCCTGGCGGGCCAGCTCGCGGGCCTTCTGCCGCTTCCACACCTGCACGCACTTCTCCCGCACCCCGGCGGCGCCGAACTCGCGGGGGGATTCGGCCCGCGTCTCCTCCGTCCGCCACACGAGGGTGAGCGGGCTGCCCTCGCCGACGGACACGGTGGCGAACTGGGTCGGCGGGTACGCGGCCGGGGCGTACACCCCGGACGTTTGCTCGAACACCGGCCGCTGGAGTTCGGCCTGGGACTGCGGCGGCCGCGGGCGGAAGAACAGGGTGGCCCCGAACCCGGATTTCAGCGCCGGGTTGGACAGGATGCCCAGCTTCGCGTCAGTCGCCCCGGACTTCGGGATGAGCGCCGCCACCCCCGGGTCGTCGGCGATGGTGTGGATATCCCGCAGGTCGGTGCTCGCCCCGGCCTTCAGCCCGCGGTCCTGGATGAACTTGGCGGTGTACTCGGCCGCTTCTTTGGTGGCTGCCGCCTTGTCGGTGTTCTTCATGATGTCGGCCAGCTTCGTCTGGAACGCCTTCACGTCGTCCGACGCCACCTGGTACCGCAGTTCGGCCTTGGTGACCTGGTCGAGCAGCGGCTGCACCACCGCCTTCGGCAGCGGCGGCGGCAGGGCGGCCTGGATGCTGAACTCGCCGGCCAACTGCTCGAGCACGGCCGGCCCGCCGGGCAGCGTCGGCAGGACGAACCCCTGGATGCCGGCGAGCAGCCGCCGCTCGTGCTCCGCCCGGTACCCGGCCTCGGTCGCCAGCACCGGGGCGGACAGCAGGCTGCCGCCGGTGGCAAACGACCCGCCGAACACCGCGGCCAGCACGCCGACCGTCTGCGGCCGGGCCAGACTGGCGTCGGCCAGCTTGGCGGACGGGTCGGTCAGCGGGCGGCCGGGCCGCCGGCTGTCGTGTGCCGGGTCACCGAGCACCGCCCCGCCGACGGCGGCGGCGATCGGCTCCAGGTTCAGCCGCGGCTTGCCCGGGTTGGACCGGGCCTCGCCCCACAGCCTGGCGATGTTCGCCTGCGTCTGCAGGTACTCGTCGTACTTGGTGTCGTTGAACGCCGCCGGCTGGGTGGCAGCGGCACCCAGCACCACCGCCGCGGCCGGGGTGGCGGCCGCCGTGCGGGCGGCCACCAACTGCTTCAGCTTGGCCTCGCTCGGGCCATCGTAGTACGGCTCGCTCCCGGTCACCTCGGCCCACTGCACCTTGATCTTCCGCGGCTCCTTGATGCCGAACTTCGGGTTCGCCGGGTCCGGCTCGACCAGCCGCGTGTCGGCGAAGATCTTCTTCAGCTCGGCGTCCGTCGGCTCACCCTGCACCAGCGGCAGGAAGGCGTCCGTCGGCACCTTCAGGAAGGTGTACTGGGTGGGGCTGGTCTGCTTCTTGTAGAACTCGTACAGGTCGTACGGCACGGCCGGCTGGAGGCCGCCGTGGAACCGCACATCCGGCACCCCGAGCACCGCCGTCTGGGCGGCCCGCACCCGGAACTCGTCGGCCAGCGCGTCGGCCAGGTCGGCCTCCGTCCGCCGCCGCGCCCCGGACCGCAGGGTCTCCCCCCGCAGCGTGTCCAGGTCCGACGGCGGTACGTCCGGGAACTCCACGTCCACCAGCCGCCGCACGTCCTCGGGAGTGAACCGGATGCCCAACTGGTCGGCCTTCTTCAGCCACAGCAGGTACTCGAGCTGGTCCCGCATGTTCCGGTTGGGCATAGCCGCGAAGTACACGTTCGCCTCGCCCCGCTTGCCGCCGGCGGCGACCAACCGCTCCTGCATCTGCAGGTCGGCGTTCAGCCGCTTGATCGCCCCCTCCACCGCCGTCTTGTCATCCGGCTTCAGCTCCGGGCGGTTCAGGTACTGGGCCAGTTCGGCCCGAGCCCCGAGGATCAGCCGCCGCTGGAGTTCGAGCGCGTCCTCCTCCGTCCGCGGCTGGACGATCTGCATCATCAGGTTAATCATCTGCCCGGTCCGCCCGATCACCTGGGCCGTCTCCTGGCTCACCTTCGCCTGTAGGTCGAAATACTGCTTGTTCACCGCCGTCCGCTGCTGCTCGGCGGCGGCCAGCATGTACTGGTTGGCCAGGTTCCGCTTGGCGTTCACCTTGCTCAGGTCGGACTCGCGGAGCTTGTCCCCGTCGATGACCGCCATCACCTCCCCGTAGGACTTCTGCGCGCTCAGCCACTGCGGGAACCAGGAGAAGAAGTCGCCCTGGCCGAAGGACAGGACGAACATGAACATCACGACGACGGTCAGCCCCGCGAAGAAAACTTTCTGGTTCTTGCGGAAAAAGTCGAACGGGTTGTAAGCCATGATCGCGTCTCGCGTTCCGGCGACGGGGGCGACGGTGGATCGGACCGGCGGACGGGCCACCGGGGTTGACAGTCCGAATCCCGCTGTACTAATCGTGTTTGGGTCGCACCCGAACTCTGGACGATCGATTGTACGGATTCCGCGGGTGCTAACAACGGCAGTCAGTCGCTCGCCCGACCTGCGGTCGGAGCACCCGACCTGGACGAGTGACCTTGCCCCGCCGGTATGATGCCCTCCGTTCCGGCTCGCACGCTTTGAGGTTCCGACGAGTGCCCGCACGCAAGAAGCCCGCCGCCGACTCCGCCGCCAAGAAGCCCGCCCGCAAAGCGAAGGCCGACACCACCGCCGTGTCCAAGGCCTCGCCGCGGAAGCGGGCCGCCGCGCCCGTTAGTAATGGGGACGCCGCCCCGCCGCCCGCGGCGGGCGGTCGCACCTACGACCTGGTGATCGTCGAGTCGCCGGCCAAGGCGAAGACGATCAACAAGTACCTGGGCAACCAGTACAAGGTGCTGGCCAGCTACGGGCACGTCCGCGACCTCGCCACCGGCAAGGACAAGGCGGTGAAGGAGGAGGTGTCCGGCATCCAGATCAGCAACGGGTGGAAGCTCCGCTACCTGGTCGACGCCGGGTCGAAGGCGAAGGGGGCGAAGAAGAAGGGCCGCCGCAGCCAACAGGAAATCCTCGACGAGCTGGCCGAGGCCGCCAAGCGGGCGAACCGGGTGCTGCTGGCGTCCGACCCGGACCGCGAGGGCGAGGCCATCGCCTGGCACATCGCGGACGAGCTGAACCTGGACCCGGCCCGCACCTGGCGGATCCGGTTCAACGAGATCACCAAGAACGCCATCACAAAGGCGCTGGCGGACATCGACCACATCGACATGAACCGGGTGCAGTCGCAGGAAGCCCGCCGGGCGATGGACCGGGTGGTCGGGTTCCCGCTGTCCAACCTGCTCGGCCGCAAGGTGGCCCAGGGGCTGAGCGCCGGCCGGGTGCAGTCGGTGGCGGTGAAACTCATCGTGGACCGCGAGCTGGAGATCGAGGCGTTCAAGACGGAGGAGTACTGGAAGGTCACCGCCCTGCTGGCGCCGGAGAACGCCGGCGTGCGGTGGGCCGTGCGGCCGGAACTGGCCAAGATTTTCGCCACGAAGAAGGCCGCACCGGACACGAGCCGTGACCGCCCGGCAGCGGGGGAGCCGGACAAAGCGAGCCGCGACCGCGAGGGAGCGGGGGATTCGGGAGAAGAGATCGAAGACACCGAAACCGCCACCCTGGACGGCGACGCCGCGGAGGGCGAAGCCGCGCCGCAACGCAAGCCGGCCGAGAAGAAGGCGGGCATCCCCGCCCCGCCGCAGGGCACGTTCCTGGCCGAACTCGCCAAGTGGGACGGGGTCGATCCGAAGCTGGGCAGCGAAACGAACGTGGACGCCGTCGTCGCCCAGCTCCAGGGGGTGCCGTTCATCGTCACCAAGGTGGAGCAGAAGGACCGGCAGGAGCGGCCGCAACCGCCGTTCACTACCTCCACGCTGCAACAGCAGGCGAACATCCGCCTGCGGTACACCACCAAGCGGACGATGGACGCGGCCCAGCGGCTGTACCAGGGGGTGACGCTGCGGGAGGTAGGCACGGTCGCCCTCATCACGTACATGCGGACGGACAGCACGCGGATTTCGCCCGACGCCTTGAATGGTGTGCGGAATTACATTTCACAAACCTACGGGGAGAAGTACTGCCCGGAGAAGCCGAACTTCTACGCCAGCGGCAAGAGCGCCCAGGAGGCGCACGAGTGCGTCCGCCCGACGGACGTGGGCATCGACCCGCGGCGGGCCGAGCAGCTCGGCCTGAGCGGGGACGACCTGCGGCTGTACACGCTCATTTACAACCGGTTCGTCGCCTGTCAGATGGCCCCGGCGGTGTTCGCCGTGACCAGCGTGGAGGTGACCGCCGGCAAGGGGCTGTTCCGCGCCACCGGCCGCATCGAGAAGTTCGACGGGTACCGCCGCGTCATGGCCCCGGCCAAGAGCGAGGACGTGCTGCTGCCGCCGCTGGCCGAGAACCAAAAACTCGACCGGCTGGACCAGTTCGCCACCCAGCACTTCACCCAGCCGCCGCCCCGGTACAACGAGGCCAGCCTGGTGAAGGCCCTGGAAAAGGAGGGCATCGGCCGGCCGTCCACCTACGCCAGCATCATCGCCACCATCCAGGACCGCGGGTACGTGGAGCAGCGGGACCGCCGGTTCTTCGCCACCGCCGTGGGCAAGACCGTGACGCGGCTGCTGGCCGAGCACTTCCCGCGGGTGATGGACCTGAAGTTCACCAGCCACTTCGAGGAGGAGTTGGACGACATCGAGACCGGTAACCACACCTACGAGGGGGTGCTGAACGAGTTCTGGGGGTCGTTCAAGGAGGCGCTGGCGAAGGCCGAGACGGACATGCCGTCGCAGAAGGGGATCGAGATCGGCGAGGCGTGCCCGAAGTGCGGCCGCCCGCTGCTCGCCATGTTCAGCCGCAAAACCGGAAACCAGTTCATCGGGTGCAGCGGGTGGAAGGACGAGGAGAACCCGTGCCCGTACAAGCGGGGCGAGGACGGCAAGGAGAGCATGGGGCCGGAGGTGACGGACATCCCGTGCCCGGCGTGCGGCAAGTTCATGGTGAAGAAGGACGGGCGGTTCGGCACGTTCTTCACCTGCGAGGGCGCGCCGGACTGCCCGACCATCATGAACTTGGGGGCGGACGGCAAGCCCGTGGTGAGCACCCTGCCCAGCCCGCACCCGTGCCCGCAGTGCGGCAAGAAGCTGCTGCTCAAGTTCAGCAAGACCGGCAACCGGTACGTGCAGTGTACCGACGCCAAGGGGTGCAAGTTCATCGCCGACGCGGACGAGAACGGCGCCCCGGTGAAGCCGCCGGACACCGGCATCGCGTGCGACAAGTGCGGCAGCCCGATGACCATCAAGAAGAGCTGGCGGGGGCCGTTCCTGGCCTGCACCGGCTACCCGAAGTGCCGGAACGCCAAGAGCATCAACGCCGAACTGCGGGAGAAGTTGAAGGACATCCTGCCGCCGCCGGAGCCGAAGGCCGGCGGGGCGAAGGCGGACATCCCGCAGATCGAGGTGAAGGAGATCTGCCCGGAGTGCGCGTCGCCGATGACGGTGCGGAAGTCGCGGTTCGGCGGCAAGCACTTCCTGAGCTGCAGTAAGTACCCGAAGTGCAAGGGCAGCCGCCCGTCGAGCGACGAGTTGGAGGAGCGGATCAGGGCCGCCGCAGCGAAAGCGGAAGCCTGAAAACCCCTGGGTTAGCCGCGACCCAACGGGGAGCGCGTACAAAACGCGCTCCCCGTTGGGTCGCGGCTAACCAAAGTCACGCCGCCCGCACGCGGAGCGGGCCGACCACCACGCTCGCCGCCTCGCCGCTCTCGGCCAGGCTCATCAGTTCCCGCCGCGCCTGGTCCAGGCACAGGGCGACCGGCGAGCCGGCGTCCAGTTGGCGGATCAGGCTGGCGACCGCCTCGGCGGCCCAGCGGGCCTCAATCGGGTCGATGGACGGGGCATCGGCGGCGGGCAGAGGAAGCTGAAGAACTCGCATACCCGGAACCTCCTTGTTCGGGACTGGGAGCGGTCAGATTATCGAACGAAGCCCGCCGACCGGCAAGCCCAACCTGATCGGTGAACCGCAGGCGTCAGCCCGTCGGGTGTGATTCACCCAGGCGGCTTACGCCGCCGGTTCGCCAAGAGCCGCCCCGATCGCCGCGTACAACTCGTCCTCCTGCCCGGCGAACACGCACCGCAGGTCGAACAGCACCTTCGCATCCTTCACCCGCGCCACCACCGCCGGGGTTCCCGTGCGCAGCTTCGCCGCAAACGCCTCCTCGCTCAGGTTCTTTGCCGTCACCGCGATCACCGCCGTCGGCACGGCCACGTCCGGTAGCGACCCGCCGCCGACATACGCCACGTCGTCGGCCACGTCGATCGACTTCAGCCCGGCGATCCCCCGCAGCCGCCCGGCGAACCGCCCGCACCGCTCGCGCAACTCGGTCAATGTGGTGGTCAGCATCCGCAGCGTGGGCACCTCGCGAACGGCCTTCGCCGGGTCGCGGTACAACAGCAGCGTGGCCTCCAGCGCCGCCAGCGTCATCTTGTCCAGCCGGAACGCCCGCATGAGCGGGTCCTTCTCGATCCGCTCGACCAGCGGCTTCTTCCCGGCGATGACCCCGGCCTGCGGCCCGCCGAGCAGCTTGTCCCCGCTGAACAGCACCAGGTCCGCCCCGGCGGTGATGCCCTCGCTCACCACCGGCTCGCCGGGCAGCCCGAACGGGGTAAGGTCCACCGCCGCCCCGCTGCCGGCGTCGTCCACCACCGGCAGGTTGTGCTTCTTCCCCAGCGCCACCAGTTCGTCGATGCCCGCCGCCTCGGTGAACCCCCGCACCCGGAAGTTGCTGGTGTGGATCCGCATGAGCAAGCCGGTGTTCGGGCCGATGGCCTTCTCGTAATCGCAAATGCGGGTGATGTTCGTGGTGCCCACCTCTTTCAGCGTCGCCCCGCTCACGCCCATGATGTCCGGGATGCGGAAGCTGCCGCCGATCTCGATCAACTGCCCGCGGCTGACGATCACCTCTTTGCCCGCCGCCAGCGCCCGCAGCACGATCACCGTGGCGGCGGCGCAGTTGTTCACCGCGGTGGCGGCCTCCGCCCCGGTGATCCGCTGCACCCCGTCGCGGATCGGGTTCTGCCGGCTGCTCCGCTTGCCGGTGTCCAGGCTCATCTCCAGGTTCAGGTACCCGCGGGCCGCCTGGTACGCTGCCTGCGCCGCCGACTCGTGCAGCGGCGAGCGGCCGAGGTTGGTGTG
>CANJKY010000086.1 GCA_947474875.1 Gemmataceae bacterium | reverse complement strand
GGCGTGGCCGGTCCCGGTGGCGAGGTCATGAGGCGGTCCGACCTCGCCCAACACCCGGAACCCCGCCGCGGCCACCAGCCGGCCGACGGCTTCGGCCCCGATCCCGTCGCCCTGGACCGTCAACACCTTATCCGGACTGCTGGTGTCCACCGACCACCGCCTGATCCGGCCCTCGCCGTTCAGGTGCGGCGTCACCGCGGCCACGCAGCTCCCGCAGTTCAGGTTCGTCTTGTACTTGGATTCGGTCATGGCTCACTCCTCCGCGGGCGGGTCGGGATCGTCGCCCGCCCCGCCGTCCAGGTTGTTCAACGCCTCCAGGATGGGGCAGCCGGTGGCCGGGCCGTCGCCGTGACAGGCGTCAACCAATCCCGACAGGGCGTCCCGCATCCGTTGGAGGTCGCGGATTTTGGCGTCGATGTCCCGGACCTTGGCCGTCGCCTGGCCCCGCACGTCCGACCGGGTGGCCGAGCCGTCGAGCCGCAGGGCGAGCAGGGCCTTGATCTCCTTCAGGGTGAAGCCGAGCCGCTTGGCCCGCCGGATGAACCGGAGTACGGCCACGTCGTCGTCGCCGTACTGGCGGTAGCCGGACGCCCGCCGCTCCGGCTCGTCCAGCAGCCCGTGCCGCTCGTAGAACCGGACGGTTTCGATCCCGACCCCGGCCCGCTTGGCGACCTGCCCCACGGTGAACGCCTTCATCTCGCAACCTCCGTGGGGATCGTACACCCCGTACCTAAGTACGGAGTCAAGCAGGAAAATGACGCCACTGCTTCGGGCCGGCGGTCACGCCAGCCGCACCGCCCGCAGCCGGAGGGCGTTGGCGACGACCGACACGGAACTGAGGCTCATCGCCGCCGCGGCGACCATCGGGTTGAGCAGGAGGTGCTCCGAGAGCGGGTACAGGACGCCCGCCGCGACCGGCACGCCGAGGGCGTTGTAGACGAAGGCGAGGAACAAGTTCTGGCGGATGTTCCGCATCGTCCGGCGACCGAGGTGGACCGCTTTCACGATGCCCCGCAGGTCGCCCTTCACCAGCGTCACGCCCGACGACTCGATGGCTACGTCGGTGCCCGTTCCCATAGCGATCCCGACATCGGCCTCGGCCAACGCCGGGGCGTCGTTGATGCCGTCGCCGGCCATCGCCACCCGCCGGCCCTCGGCCCGCAACGCCTTCACCCGCTCGTGCTTGTCCTGCGGGCGTACCCCGGCCCGGAACTCCGTGATCCCCAGCGTGTCGGCCACCGTCGTCGCCGTCCGCTCGTTGTCGCCGGTCAGCATGACGACCCGCAGGCCGAGGCACCGGAGTGCCCGCACCGCATCGGGGGTCGAGGACTTGATCGGGTCGGAGACGGCCACCAGCCCGGCCAGCCGCCCGCCGACGGCAACGTACATCACGGTGCGGCCCTGCCGCTGCAACTCTTCCGCCCGCCCGTCCAGCGGGCCGAGGTCGGCCACCCCGCCGGCTTCGAGCAGCGACCTTTGGCCGACCAGTACAAGCTGGCTCTCGACCGTGCCGCGGACCCCGCCGCCCGTCACGGACGCGAACCCGCCCACGGTCGGGACGGTGACGCCGCGGTCCTTCGCCCCCTGGAGGACGGCCCTGGCGAGCGGGTGTTCGCTGTGCTGTTCGACGCCCGCGGCCATGCTGAGGACATCGGCCTCGGTGAACGACGGTGCGGGCACACACTCGGTCAGCTTCGGCCTGCCCTCGGTCAGCGTCCCGGTCTTATCGACCACGACGGTATCGACCTTCTCCAGCGTTTCGAGCACCTCGGCGTTCCTGATGAGTACGCCTTCTTTCGCCCCTCGGCCCACGCCGACCATGATCGACATGGGGGTGGCGAGGCCGAGGGCACACGGGCAGGCGATGATGAGCACCGCGACCGCGTTGACGAACGCCCAGGCCAGGGCCGGCTGCTCCGGCTGGAGGACGGCCCAGGCGAGGAAGGTGAGGGCGGCGACCAGCACGACGGCGGGGACGAAGTAGCCGGCCACGCGGTCCACGACCTTCTGGATCGGGGCACGGCTCCGCTGGGCGTCGGCCACCATGCCCACGATCCGGGCCAGCACCGTGTCCTGGCCGACCTTCTCGGCCACCATCAGGAACGAGCCGGTCTGGTTCACCGTGCCGCCGATCACCCGGTCCCCGACGGCCTTCTCGACGGGCAGCGGCTCGCCCGTGACCATCGACTCATCGACCGCACTCCCGCCGTCGGTCAGTTGGCCGTCCACCGCGACTTTCTCGCCGGGCCGAACCCGCAACGTGTCGCCGGCCCGGACTTCTTCGAGCGGCACGTCACGCTCCTCGCCGTCGCGGACGACACGGGCGACCGGCGGGGCGAGGGAGAGGAGGTCGCGGATGGCGGTGCCTGTGCGGCGTCTGGCCCGCAACTCAAGCACCTGGCCGAGCAGCACCAGGGCGACGATCACCGCCGCCGCCTCGAAGTACACCTCCACCTGGCCGTGCCGGCGGAAGGTGTCCGGGAACAGGCCGGGGGCGAGGACGGCGACGAGGCTGTACAGGTACGCGGCCCCGGTGCCGAGGGCGATCAGCGTGAACATATTCAGGTTGCGGGTGACGACCGACCGCCAGCCCCGCTCGAAGAACGGCCGTCCGCCCCAGAGCACGACGGGGGTGCTCAGCAGCAGTTGTAGCCACCCCAGGACGCCCCCCAGCCACCGTTCCAGCGGCACTCCCGTCATGGGCAGCATGGCGAGGAGGAGGAGCGGGACGGTGAGCACGGCGGCGACCCGGAGCCGCCGGGTCATGTCCGTCAGTTCGGGGTCGTCAGCTTGCACCCCAGGCTGGGCTGCTTTCGGCTCCAGGGCCATGCCGCAGATCGGGCACGTCCCCGGCCCGACCTGCTCGACCTGCGGGTGCATCGGGCAGGTGTAAACCGTCGCTTTGTCCCCGCCCGCCGGCAGCGACACCGGGGCCGGGCTGGCAGGCGGTGTCGGTTCGGCCCGGTGGTGGGCGTGGGCCGGGGCAGCGGGCACACTCGCCGCCCCTCCGTTCAGGAACGTCCGCCGGCAGTGCTCGCTGCAAAAGAAGAACGGCTGCCCGTCGCGGTCGGCCCGGAGGGCGGTCGCCTCGTTGACGGTCATCCCGCACACGGGATCGGTAGCCATGCTGGATCGCCTCCCGGTTCGGCGGGGCGGGGACGCAGGACCGCCCCCGGCCCCGACCGCCGTGCTACTTCTTGTCCCCGACCTTGACGTGGAACCCGGCCTTGTTCAAAGCCGTGACCACCTCGACCGCATCGAACTCGCCGGTCAGTTCGGCGGTGCTCACCTTCGCCTTTGCGGCGACCCCGGCCACGCCCTTCACGTCCTTCACCGCGTCCTTCAAGGACTTCACGCACCCGCCGCAGGAGTTGTGGAACCCGGTCACGGTCAGCGTCTTGACGGTGCCCGCCTTGACGCCGCTGTCGTCCTTGAAGGCGTACCCCTTGTCCTTCCCCGGATCGCCGTGGAAGCCCGCCGCGGCCAGGGCGTCGAGGGCCTTCTGGGCCACCTTGGCGTCCGCCGCCGTGAACGTGGCCGAGGTCGTCTTCTTGTCGGTGGAGACGCCGCTGACGCCCTCGACCTTGCCGAGCACCGCGGCCACCTCCTCGGCACACCCGTCGCAGCACATATGCACGTTCTTCAGTTCCACCTTCGTCGCCGCGGCGGGCTGTGCCCCCGCGGTCGCCAGGGCGGTCAACACGACCGCACCCGCCAGCACCAGGACTCGGTTCATGTCGCACTCCGGGGGCGGCGTTCAAACGCCGCCCGGTTCGCCCGCCGGGGTCCGGTCGCCACGGCGACCGGCCTCACCCCGGCAGAGGTCGGTGTCCCGGCGGGGTCGTCCGGCCCGGCGGGGAAATGTTCGACGGGCCACTCGATCGGCCAATGGGCGTTTCTCGCAACGTCACCACGACACGACCACGGCTTGCGTCGGCGGCGTGTCACGGGGCGTGCCGCCCGGTCCCGTTTGTACTCGGCGGGGGCGGCACGGCGGCGTCCGGCACAACGGCCACCACCGGGGCGGGCGAGGGGACGGGGGTCGGCGGCTGCACGGCCTCCAGCCGGTTCACGGGCACCGCCGCCGGTTCGTGCAGCCAGGCGTCGTCCCAGCCGACCGCCTTCACCCGCTCGCCCGGCGGGGGCGGCTGGAACACCTTCCGCCCGAACTTCCAGAACATCGCCGGGGTGACGACCTGATCCAGCACGGTGGACGCGACCAGCCCGCCGATCACCACGACCGCCAGCGGGTGCAGGATTTCCCGCCCCGGCTGCCCGCCGCCGAGGGCCAGCGGGATCAGCCCGATGACCGCCACGCACGCCGTCATCAGCACCGGGGCCAGCCGCTCCAGGCTGCCGCGGACGATCATCGCCTCCGAGAACGTCTCCCCCTCGTGCTCCATCAGGTGGACGTAGTGGGAGATCATCAGGATGCCGTTGCGGCTGACGATGCCGACCAGGGTGATGAACCCGACCCAGTGGGCGACCGATAGGGTGGTGGCCTCGACCCACACCAGCGGCCACCGCCACCACGGGGCGGCGTGCAGGGCCGCGTCCGGCGGGTGGTTGGCGATCATCAGGGCGACCACCGCCCCCAGGGCGGCAAGCGGGATGTTGACGAGGAGCACCTGTGCCGCCGCCCGCCACGACCGCAGGCACCTCCACAGGAGCATGAACACGCCGATGACGGCCAGGACGCCGAACATGCCGAGCCGCAGGCTCGCCTCCTTCTGGGCCTCGAACTGCCCGCCGTACTCGACCCGGTAGCCGCCCGCACGGCCACGCAGTTTCTCTTCCACCGGCCCCACCGCGGCCCGGATGTCGGCCACGACCGAGCCGAGGTCGCGGCCCTGCACGTTGCAGAACACGACGATCCGCCGCTCGACGTGCTCGCGATTGATCGTGTTGGGGCCGGTCGTGTCTTGCACGTCGGCCACCTGGCTGAGTGCCACCTTCCGCCCGGAGGGAGTGTCCAGGATCGTCTTGCCGATCTCGACCGGGCTGGACCGGGCCGACTCCTCGTACCACACCACGAGGTCGAAGTAGCGGTCCTCGTCCAGCACGACCGACACCCGCCGCCCCTTGTACGCCGTCTCCAGCAACCTCGCCACGTCGCCGGGGGCGAGGCCGTGGCGGGCGGCTTCCTCCCGCCTCACCTTCAGCCGCACCTGGGAAATTTCCGTCTGCGGCTCGACCTGGAGGTCCACCACCCCCGGCACCTCACTCATCCGCTCCTGGATGTCGTAGGCCGCGGTGCGGAGTTCCCGCAGGTCCGGGCCGACCACCTTCACCGCCACCTGGGCACGCACCCCGGACATGATGTGGTCCATGCGGTGCGAGATCGGCTGGCCGACGTTCGCCTTCACGCCGGGGATGCCGCTCACCCGCTCCCGCACGTCCGCCACCACCTCGGCGTGGGGCCGACCGACCGTCTCGACGCCCTGCTTGTGCAGGCCGGGGATCGCCCGGACGACGGCGTACCCGAAGCCCGGCCTGGGCCGCTCGTGAGGAGTCAGCCGCACGTCCAGTTCGGACGAGTTCACCCCCTCGGCGTGCTCGTCCATCTCGGCCCGGCCGGTCCGCCGGGACACGGACGCCACCTCCGGCACCTGGAGGATCAACGCCTCGGCCCGCCCGGCGACCCGGTTGCTCTCGTCCAGGCTGGTGCCCGGCTCGGTCTGGAGGTTGACGGTCAGCGTCCCCTCGTTGAACGGCGGCAGGAACTCCGACCCCATCCGGGACAAGGCCAGCACCGACAGCCCGGCCAGCACCGCCACCCCAGTGACGATCTTCCACGGGTGCCGCAGCGACCACCGCACCAGCCGCGCGTCCAGCCACTTCAATCCCCGCAGCAGGACCGGGTCACGCCTCTTCTCCATGAACCGGGCGTTCGGCAGCAGAATCGATGCGAGGGCCGGCGTGACCGTGAGTGACACGAGCAGCGAGGCGAGTAGGGAAACCATGTACGCCAGCCCGAGCGGGGCGAACATCCGCCCCTCCAGCCCGCCCAGGGCGAACAGCGGGAGCACCACCAGGCAGACGATCATGGTGGCGTACACCACCGACCCGCGGACCTCCTGGGAGGCCCGGAACACTACCAGCAGTGGTGGGTCGGGGTCGGCCTTCCCGCGGTTTTCCTTCAGCCGACGGTAGATGTTCTCCACGTCCACGATGGCATCATCGACCAACTCCCCGACCGCGACCGCGATGCCGCCCAGGGTCATGGTGTTGATCGTCACGCCGAGCCAGTGGAACACCAGGGCGGTGACGAGGATCGAGATCGGGATCGCCGTCAGGGTGATGACGCTGGTGCGGAGGTTCCAGAGGAACAGGAACAGGATCACGAACACCCAGACGGTGCCGTCCCGGATCGCCTCGACCACGTTGTCCACCGCCGCCTGGATGAAGTCCGACTGGCGGAACACCCGGCGTTCGACCTTCACGTCCGGCGGCAGGTCGCGTTGCAGGTCGTCCAGCACCCGGTCGATCCGCGGGGTCAACTGGAGGGTGTTCGCGTTCGGCTGCTTCTGAACGGTGAGGATGACCGCCGGCCCGCCGGCCACGGCGTCCCCCTCCCGCACCCGCACGCTGCCGTCGCCTCGCAGCACCGGCCCGCCGAACCGCACGTCGGCCACGTCCTTGATCCGCACCGGGCGGGGGTCACGCCAGAGCACCGGCGTCTCCGCGATCTCCTCCGGGGTGAGGCCCTGCCCGCTGATGCGGATGAGGGACTCCTGCGGGGACCGCACCATGACCCCGCCGCCCGCGAGCACGTTGGCCTTCTCGGCGGCGTCGGTCAGTTGTTGCAGGGTGACGTTCTCGGCGGCGAGCCGGGCCGGCGAGGTGACGACCTGGTACTGCTTGAGGGTGCCGCCCATGACCGTCACCTGGGACACCCCCTCGACGGCCATCAGCCGGTTCCGCAGGGTGAACTCCGCGAGCGTCCGCAGCTCCATCGCCTTCGCCTGCCGCTCGGCGGGTGACTTCGGGTCGGCGTCGGACCGCACGCCGAGGATCATCACCTCGCCCATGATGGACGAGATCGGGGCCATGACCGGGTTGGTGTCCGGCGGGAGCCGCTCGCGGACGAGTTGCAGCTTCTCGGCCACCACCTGCCGGTCCTGGTAGATGTCGGTGCCCCACTCGAACTCGACCCACACGACCGACAGCCCGATGCCGGACGCCGACCGCACCCGCCGCACCCCGGTCGCCCCGTTCAACTGGTATTCCAGCGGGCGGGTGACTAGGGCCTCGACCTCCTCCGGGGCCAGGCCGGGGGCCTCGGTCAGCACGGTGACGGTGGGCCGGTTCAGGTCCGGGAACACGTCCACCGGCATGCGGGCGAGTTCGTACACGCCGTACACGCAGACCAGCAGTGCGGCCAGGAGGACGACCGCCCGGTTCTTCAGGGAGAACGCGATGACCCGCGTGAGCATGGTGGGGTTTCGCTACTTGATGCCGGCGTAGGCGGTTTGCAACTCGGCGGTGCCCCGGACGGCCACCGGGTCGCCGGGCTTGAGGCCGCGGGTGATCTCCACGAAGCGGTCGTCGGCCCGTCCGGGTTCGACCGGCACCCGGTCGAACGCCCCGTCCGGCTGGCGGACGAAGGCGTAGGCCCGCGTCCCCTCGTACACGACCGCCGACCGGGGCACGGCCAGGGCCGGTTGGGGATGGCCGAGGACGAGGGTGAGCCGGGCGAGTTGGTTGTGCCGGAGCGGCTGGGCCGGGGGCCGGTCGAGTTCGACCCAGACGGACAGGGTGCGGGAGTCGGGGCCGACCGACCGCCCGCTCCGGGCGACCGTCCCGTCGGCCAGGAACGCCGGGTCGCCGGCCACCCGGACGCGGACCTTCTGGCCGACCCGGACGCGGGAGAGGTCACGCTCGGAGACGTACCCCTGCACCACGGGCCGGGACAGGTCGTGGACGGTGAACAGCGGCTCCTCGGCTTTCACCGCCTGGCCGAGCGTGCGGTCGAACCCGACTACCACCCCGTCGATGGGCGACCGCACCGGCACGGCCTCAATGATCGTCCCGGTCTTCACCGCGTCGTCGATCTGCTCACCGGCCAGCCCGGCGACCCGCAGCCGGCGTCGGAGGGTGTCCCTCTGCTGGCGGCTGGCGTTCACCAGGGCCTCCTGCTCCAGCAGCCGGCGGCGGGCGGTCGCCTCGCCGCTCGCCTTCAGCCGCTCGTAGGTGTCCTCCAGCAGTTCCCCCTCCAGGTGTGCCCGGAGGAGGTCCAACTGGAGGGCGTGCAGGTCCAGGCTGAACACCTCCGCGAGCACGTCCCCAGCCTTCACCGGCTGGCCGCGGTCCACCAGCACCCTGCGGACGGTGCCGGGCAGCGGGGTCGAGGCGGACGCCCGGCGGGCCGGGGGCAGGTCCACGGCCCCGTCGAACTCGGCCACGGCCTCGACGGGCCGCAGGCTGACCGGCTCGACCTCCAGGCCGATCCCGCGGGCCGCTTCGGGACTCGGGCGGAGGACGCCCTGGGCGAACAGCCCGGCCAGCTCGTGCCCGCCGCGGACGACCACCCGGTCGCCGGGGAACAGCCCGCCGGACCGCACCTCGACCCACCCGCCGGCCCGCCGCCCGACGGCCACCGCCCGCCGCCGGTACTCGGACCCGCCGGTCGCCCCGGCTTCTTCGACCAGGACGTAGTGCTCGGCCCCCTCGCGGACGACCGCCCCGGCGGGCACCGCCGTCGTCGCCGCCGGGCCGGGCAGCAGCAACCGGGCCTCCCCGGACATGCCGGGCAGCAGCCGGGGGTCGCCGCCGGGCGGGTTCGGGAGTTCGGCCCAGACGGCGTTCAGGTGGGTCCGCGGGTCGAGGGCCACGCCCTTCACCTTGACCTCGGCTCGGAACACCTCGCCGGGGTAAGCCGTCAGCCGGACCTCGACCGGCTGGCCGACCTCGACACGGTGCAGGTCGTGCTCTAGCACGTCGATCCGCACCCAGACGGACGACAGGTCCACGACCTCGAACAAGTGCTCCAACGGCTCGACCACCTTGCCCACGGCCAGGTCGGCGTGGATGACCGTCCCACGGACCGGGCTGCGGACCGGGACGGTTTGCGACTGCGACTTGCCGGCGTTGAGGAGGGCGTCGAGGTCCGCGCCGGGCAGCCCCAGGCCCGCCCACTTGGCCTTCGCCACCGCCAGGGCGTTGCGGTTCTGCCGGAGCTTCGTCTCGGCGTCGAGAAG
>CANJKY010000085.1 GCA_947474875.1 Gemmataceae bacterium | reverse complement strand
TGACGAAATCGTCGCCCGGGCGAAGCTGTCGGAAAGCAAGGAGCGGCTGCAGCTCATCGCCTTCTACAAGGTGCGGGAGGACGCCGACCGCACCGACCGGCTGGAGCTTGTGAACCGCATCAACGACCAGTTCGTGCTGGTGCGAGCGGCCGTCGGCGACGAGGACGAGCTGTGGATCGACTACGGGCTGGTGCTGAAGGGCGGGGCGACGAAGAAGCAGATCGCCCACGCCACCCGCATGTTCCTGAAGGTGGCCGAGATGGCGGTGAAGGACTGCGACGACGACGGCATCGTCACGTGACCCATCCTCTTCGCCGCGACTGAAAGGAGCGGGGAGGCCTCCCCGCTCCTTTCATTCAGACGCGAAGGACTCAACTCGTTCCTTTCGACCGACGCCGCTGTACACTCTGCTCTGGGCCACTTCACCCCACGCCCGGAACCCTCCCATGAACCGCCGCTCGTTCCTCGCCACGTCCGCAGCCGCATCCGCTACCCCGCTCGTGTTCGCCGGCCAGCCCGCGGAGAAGAAGCTCCGCGTCGGGCTGATCGGCTGCGGGTGGTACGGCAAGTGTGACCTGTGGCGGCTGCTACAGGTGGCGCCGAACGCCGAGATCGTGTCCCTGTGCGACGTGGACAGCAAGATGCTGGCCGACGCGGCGGACATGGCCGGCCAGAAGCAGGCGAGCAAGAAGAAGCCCCGCACCTACGCCGACTACCGGAAGATGCTGGCCGAGAAGGACCTGGACGTGTGCATGGTGGAGACGCCGGACCACTGGCACGCGCTGCCGGCCATCGCCGCGATGGAAGCCGGCATGGACGTGTGGGTGCAGAAGCCGATCAGCCTGGACGTGATGGAGGGCAAGGCGATGCTCGACGCCGCCCGCAAGAACCAGCGGGTGGTGCAGGTGGTGACGCAGCGCCGCAGCACCCCACACCTCGTCGAAGCGCGGGACAAGGTGATCAAAGAAGGGAAGCTCGGGAAGATCGGGCTGGTCGAAATCTGCTGCTACTACCACATGCGGAACAACACCAACCCGCCGGACGGCCAGCCGCCCGAGAACCTGGACTACGACATGTGGACCGGTCCGGCCCCGCTGCGACCGTACAACCGACTGGTCCACCCGCGGAGCTGGCGGGCGTTCATGGAGTACGGCAACGGCATCGTCGGCGACATGTGCATCCACATGTACGACATGGTGCGGTGGATGCTCGACCTGGGCTGGCCGACCCGCGTGTCGTCGGCCGGCGGCATCTTCGTGCAGAAGAACGCCAAGTCGAACATCACCGACACCCAGACGGCCACGTTCGAGCACCCGGAGTTCAACGTGGTGTGGACGCACCGCACCTACGGGTCCACGCCGGACAAGGACTACCCGTGGGCGGCCATCTTCTACGGCGAGAAGGGCACGCTGAAGGCGAGCGTGAACAAGTTCGAGTTCTTCCCGGGCGGGGCGGCCAGGCCGACGATCAGCGGCGAGGCCCTGTTCGAGGAGGACAAGTACCCGGAGGACAAGACGGAAAAGGACCTGGAGCGGCATGTCGCGTCGGCCATCCGCCGGCACTGGCTCGACTTCCTGAAAGCCCGCGAGGACCGGAGCAAGCCGGTGTCGGACATCGAGCAGGGGCACATCTCGTCGGCCAGTTGCATCCTGGCGAACTTGAGCCAGAAGATCGGCCGGACGATCACCTGGGACCCGCAGAAGCACGAGTGCGTCGGCGACGCCGAGGTGACCAAACTGCTCAAGCGGGACTACCGCAAACCGTGGACCCATCCGGCCGGCTGAGATACCACCGAACACACCCCGAGGACACGCCATGCGACCCGTCATCGCGGCACTGCTGCTCCTTCACATGCTTGACACCCGTGCTTCCGCCCAGACCGCGTACCAGAAGCCGCCACAGGCGGTGGCCGACATCCTGAACGCCCCACCGATCCCGTCCGTGTCGGTCAGCCCGACGCGGGACTACCTGGCGATCGTCGAGTCCGCCCGCTACCCGTCCATTGCGGAGGTGGCCGAGCCGATGCTGCGGCTGGCCGGGCTGCGGATCAACCCGCAGACGAACGGCCCCGCCCGTGCCCCGCGGGTGGTCGGCATCGCCTTCCGCAAGATCGACGGCGGAGAACCGAAGGCAGTGAAGTTGGGGGACGACGAGCGATTCAAGTTTTCATCGCCGATTTGGTCGCCCGACGGCAAGAATTTCGCCATGACGATGACCATGCCGCATCGAATTAATCTGTGTGTCGGGCGCGTTGCGAATGGGGCGGCGTGGGAAGTGAAGGGCCTGCAACTCAACGCCGCGATCGGATCGGCGGTGGAGTGGCTGAGCAACGATGAACTGTTGGTGAAGACGGTGCCGGCAAACCGGGGTGACGCGCCGAAGCCGCCGGCCGCCCCGCCTGGCCCGGTGGTGCAGGAGAGTAGCGGGAAGGCAGCACCGGTCCGCACGTTCCAGGACATGCTGCAAAACGCCCATGATGAAGCGCTATTCGAGTACCACTGCACGAGTCAGCTCGCGATCGTGAAAGTGGAATCGGACGAAAAGTCTGTCCCCCTCGGCTCGCCCGGCATCATCACCGGCGTGGATCCGTCGCCGGACGGCAAGTATCTGCTCGTCAGTCGGGTGAAGAAGCCGTTCTCGTACCTGTACCCGTACTCGGCGTTCCCGGAAGTGACGGAGGTGTGGGGTCGCACCGGGAAGGTGGTCCACGTCGTCGCCGACCTGCCGCTGCAAGACAAGGTGCCGATCGAGGGCGTGCCCACCGGCCCGCGGAGCATCCGCTGGGTGCCGACCGAACCGGCGACGCTGCTGTGGACGGAAGCGCTCGACGGCGGCGACCCGAAGGCGAAGGTGCCGCACCGCGACCAATTGTTCACCCTGGCCGCCCCGTTCGCCGCCAAACCGACCGCCGTTTTCAAGACCGAACACCGCTCCCGTGGGGTGGGCTTCTTCGAGAACGGCAACTGGCTGGTGTCCGACTTCGACCGCGAGCGCCGGTGGGTCCGTACCGTCGCCATCGACCCGCGGGATCCGTCATTCAAGCCCGTCACCGTGTTCGACCGCAGCGCCCAGGATCGCTACGGCGATCTGGGCACGCCGGTGACGACCCCGTTGCCGAACGGCCAGCGGGTGATCCGGCTGGTGGACGGGTTCATGCTGCTGTCCGGCGCCGGGGCCACCCCGAAGGGCGAGTTCCCGACCCTCACCCGCTTCCGGCCGGTGGCGAAGCACACCGAGGTGGTGTTCAAGTGTGGGGACGGGGTGTACGAGACGGCTACCGCCCTCGACGACACCGGCAAGAAGTTGCTCGTCCGCCGCGAGTCGCCGACCGCCCCGCCGAACTACTTCCTCCGCACCGACGGCCAGGAGACGCAGATCACCAAGAACGTGGACCCGTTCCCCGAACTGCGGAAGGTGAAGCGGCAACTGGTGACGACGAAGCGGGCGGACGGCGTGACCATTTCGTTCACCCTGTACGTCCCGCCGGGGGTGAAGGACGGCGAGAAGCTGCCCACCGTGTTCTGGGCGTACCCCCGTGAGTTCAACTCCGCCGACACCGCCAGTCAGGTGTCCGGCTCGCCCAACCGGTTCGTCACCCCGGCCGGGTTCTCGCACCTGTTCTTCCTGACGCAGGGGTACGCGGTGATGGACGAGGTGAGCATGCCGGTGGTCGGCCCGCCGGAGACGGCGAACGACACGTTCATCGACCAACTGGTGATGAACGCGAAGGCGGCGATCGACAAGGCGTGCGAGATCGGGCCGATCGACCGCGACCGCATCGGCATCGGCGGGCACAGCTACGGGGCGTTCATGACCGCCAACCTGCTCGCCCACTCGGACCTGTTCCGCGCCGGCATCGCCCGTAGCGGGGCGTACAACCGCACCCTTACCCCGTTCGGCTTCCAAAACGAGCGGCGGACGTTCTGGGAAGCGCCCGACGTGTACGGGAAGATGTCGCCGTTCAACGCCGCCCAGAAGGTGAACGAGCCGCTGCTACTCATCCACGGGCAGGCCGACAGCAACCCCGGCACGTTCCCGGTGCAGAGCGAGCGGATGTACCAGGCGGTCCGGGGCAACGGCGGCACCGTGCGGCTGGTGCTGCTGCCGCACGAGGACCACGGGTACAGCGCGAAGGAGAGCGTCGAGCACGTGCTGGCCGAGCAGATCGGCTGGTTCGACAAGTACGTCAAAAACGCCAAGCCACGGGCCGCGACCGGCACCGGGGAGAAGTGATGCGAACCGGCCTCGACCTGCTGCTCGCCGCCGACTTCGCGCCGTTGCACGGCAAGCGGGTCGGGCTGCTCACCCACCCGGCGGCGATCAGCGGGTTCAACGGCTACCGCTACGACGGCCCGACGCTGTCCTCGCTGGAACTGTTCGCCGCCCACCCGGCGGTGAATCTGGTCGCCCTGTTCGGCCCGGAACACGGACTGAGCGGGGAGGCTCAGGACCTCATCCCGGTCGGCCACGGGAACGAAGGGCCGGTCCGCATCCACTCCCTGTACGGCGACTCGTTCGACAGCCTGAAGCCGACGCCGGCCATGCTCGACGGCCTGGACGTGTTCGTGGTGGACCTGCAAGACGTGGGCGCCCGGTACTACACGTTCCAGGCGACCATGCTGTACTGCATGGAAGCGTGCGCCGCGGCCGGCATCCCGGTGTGGGTGCTCGACCGGCCGAACCCGATCGGCCACTTCGTCGAGGGGCCGTCGGTGTACCCCGGGTTCGAGAGCTTCGTCGGCGTTCATCCCATCTGCGTCCGGCACGGACTGACCATCGGCGATCTGGCGAAGCTGTACCGGGCCGAGCGGGTGCCGACCGTCGAACTCGAAGTGATCGCGTGCCAGGAGTACGACCACACGCACCTGTGCAACCTGTCGGTGTCGCCGTCGCCGAACATGCCGTCCACGCACACCGCCCTGGTATACCCCGGCATGTGCCTGATCGAGGGCACCAACCTGAGCGAGGGCCGCGGCACCTGCCGGCCGTTCGAGTCCGTCGGCTTCCCCGGCGTGAACCCGAATGAGGTAACGAGACTGCTCCGCGACCTGGAAATGCCGTGGGTGGATTTCCTGCCGGCCACCTTCCGCCCGACGTTCCAGAAGCACGCCGGCCAGACCTGCGGCGGGGTGTTCATCGCCCCCATCCAACCGCACGACTTCCGCCCGGTGGTGACCGGGCTGGCGGTGCTGTGGGCGTTCCGCGAACTGCTCGGCGACGCCTTCAAGTGGCGGACGGAGACCTACGAGTTCGTGTCGCACATCCCGGCCATCGACCTGCTGTTCGGCAGCGCCCGCGAGCGGACGGCGCTCGACGCCGGCACGCCGCTGCCCGACATCATCGCCGCCTGGGAGCCGGAACGGGAGGCGTACATCCAGCGGGTGCAGGCGGTACTCAAGTAGAGTGGGTACCGCCTACCCGGATTTCAGACCGCGGGAGACTCAGTTGTGATGACTCGGTCAATCGCTGCGCTTGTGGTGTTCACGGTTGCTCTCGCCATCTCCGCGGCAGACCCGCCGAAGCCGAAGTTCAAACTCGGCAAGGACACCACGTTCGTGGACGGGCCGTTGGACAAGGACGGGTACGTCGATTATGAGACGGCCCTGAACGAACGCCTTCGCGGGAAGATCAAGCCGGAGGACAACGCCGTCGTGCTACTGGTGCAGGCGATCGGCCCGAAGCCGGAGGGGAACGAACTACACGCCGACTTCTACAAGTGGCTGGGCACGAAGACGCCGCCGGAGAGCGGTGACTATCTGGTCCGGGATTCGACCTTCTTCCGGGAGGAGTACCGAGCCGACGACACCCGATCGCACTTCGATTTGGAATCGCAGTTGCGGCGAGCGCCGTGGAAGGCGAAGGATCACCCAAAGTTTGCCGAGTGGCTGAAAACGAACGAAAAGCCACTGACGCTCGTGATCGAGGCGAGCAAGCGTACGGAGTATTTCCACCCCCTGATCTCCCGGACCAAGACCGGCGAACGCGGCATGCTGATCGGCCCGACCATGCCGATCGCCGTCCAGACCCGACAGTTCGGCTCACTTCTCGTCACGCGGGCCATGCTCCACCTCGGGGAAGGGCGAGCGGAAGCGGCGTGGGACGATTTGCTCGCCCTTCATTGCCTCGGCCGGCAGTTGTCCCGGAGCGGCAGTCTGATGGGCACCCTGATCGGAATCGCGCTGGAATCGATAGCCATGCACGCTACGGTCGTGTTCATCGAGACGACCAAGCCCACCTCCGAGCAGGTGGCGAAATACCAGGCCGACCTCCGCCGGTTGCAGCCGATGGCGAGTCTGGCCGACATCGTCGGACTCTCGGAGCGGTTTACTTTCCTGGACGCGACACAATACATGGCCTGCAAAGCACGGGACAATACGGAAGACACGGTCCTGGCGCTGGTCGGCGAAGACGCGCCGCAGGAGGTCATCGACAAGGTGACTCTGGGGCTGGACTGGGTCGGCGTGATGCGAACGGGCAACAAGTGGTACGACCGGCTGGAACAGGCACTTCGGGCCGATGCGGCCAAGGAGCGGGTTGAACTGTTTCGGGCGATGGACGAGGAGCTGAAAAAGATGGCCGAGAAGGCTCGCGACATGACCGAAGTCAAGAAACTGATTGCCGCCGGCGACACCGACCAGTTGGCTGCCGTCATCAGCAAGAAGATCGGTCATGTACAAATCGGGCTGATGGTCCCGGCCTTCCAAAAAATGCGAGAGACCGTTGACCGCGCCGAGCAGCAGAACCGCAACCTGTACCTCGCGTTCGCCCTGACGGCGTACCACGCCGACCACAAGAAGTACCCGGCCGCGCTCGCCGACCTCGCGCCGAAGTACA
Source organism: Gemmataceae bacterium (assembly GCA_947474875.1). Classification (GTDB taxonomy): domain Bacteria; phylum Planctomycetota; class Planctomycetia; order Gemmatales; family Gemmataceae; genus JALHQU01. The sequence continues at coordinate 2,368 of CANJKY010000085.1, read as the reverse complement.
TCGAACGAGTGCCAACCGACCTGTTCTCGGGCAAGTCGCTCGTGTACAAGCCAACGGACGCGGGCTACCTGCTGTACAGCGTCGGGGTGAACGGCACGGACGACGGCGGGAAGACGTTCGGCGATGACCCGCCGGGCGACGACCTGCGAATCCGAATGCCGTCCGCGAAGGTGAAGTAGCCTACTCGACGCCAGATTCACCCCATCCCAGAAAGCGAGAACCGGATGTCTGCCAAAACGCAACGCATCATCGGCTGGGTGCTGAGTGGCCTGATCACCGCGTTCCTGATCGGCGGTAGCGCCGCGCCCAAGTTGTTCCTCGCGGACACCCCAGACATGGCCGAGCGGCTGGGCGAGATGGGGTTCACCACCGACGTGATGAAGAAGATCGGCATTGTCGAGGCGATCGTGGCGGTGCTGTACGTCATCCCACGGACCGGGTTCCTCGGGGCGATCCTCGTCACCGGGTATCTGGGCGGGGCCATCGCCACCCACGTTCGGGTCCAGGACATTAAGTTCATCATGCCGATCGTCATGGGGGTCCTCGTGTGGGTCGCCCTCGGGTTGCGGCAGCCCGGTGTCTTCCGCCTCGCGGCCGGGAAAGACTGATTCATGCCCACCCTGTCGCCCGCTGATCTGGCTGTGGTCGCCGCGTACATCGCCGGCATGACCCTGTTCGGCGTGTGGTTCAGCCGGCAGCAGAAGGACCTGAAGACGTACTTCGTCGGCGAGCGGAACGTCGGCTGGTTCCTGGTGCTCATGTCGATCGTTGCCACGGAGACGAGCGCGGTCACGTTCCTGAGCGTGCCGGGGGTGGCGTACAAGCCGGGCGGCAACCTGAGCTACCTGCAACTGTCGTTCGGGTACGTCGTCGGCCGGTGCGTGGTGGCGTGGGTGCTACTGCCGCTGTACATGCGGGGCGACTTATTCTCGGCGTATGAGGTGCTAAAGCAGACGTTCGGGCCGCGGGTGCAGCGGGTGGCGTCCGGGCTGTTCCTGGTCACCCGCACGGTGGCCGACGGCTTGCGGCTGTACCTGACGGCGCTGCTCATGCAGTACGTCGGCATCGGGGTCGAGGCGGCGGTGGTGCTGACCGGGGTGGTGACGATCGTGTACACCTACCTGGGCGGGATGAAGGCGGTGCTGTGGACCGACCTGATTCAGTTCGTCATCAAGGTGGCCGGGGCGGGGCTGGCCGGCGTGTTCGTGCTGACTCTGCTGCCCGGCGGGTGGCAGCAGTTCGTCGATGTGGGGGCAGCGAACGGCAAGTTCGTGCTGTTCGACTTCGAGCACAGTTTCGAACCGAAATACCCATTCAACTTCTGGGCCGGGGTGGTCGGCGGGGCGGTGTTCAGCATGGCCTCGCACGGAGCCGACCAGTTGATGGTGCAACGCTACCTGTGCGCCCGCTCGCTCGGCCACGCCCGCGCCGCCCTGGTGCTCAGCGGCGTCGTCGTGACGGTGCAGTTCCTGCTGTTCCTGGGCGTCGGCATCGGGCTGTTCGTGCTGGTGCAGAGCGGCGAGTTCGTGCTGCCCGAGCGGGCCGGCGGCGGGGCGTGGAAGCCGGATGAGATGTTCGGCCTGTTCATCGTCACCAAGCTGCCGATCGGGGTGCGGGGGGTGCTGGTGGCGGCGGTGCTGGCGGCGGCCATGTCCACCCTGTCGTCGTCACTGAACAGCTCGGCGAACGCCCTCGTCACCGACTTCTACCGCCCGCTGCGACCGAACCGCACCGAGAAGCACTACGTCCTCCTGTCCCGCGTCCTGACGGCGGTGTGGGGCGTCGCCCAGATGGGGGTGGCGGTCGTCGCCTTCCGCACCAGCGGGGACGACAAGAGCGTGGTGGAGCAGGTGCTGAAAGTAGCCGGCATGACCACCGGACTGCTGCTCGGGCTGTTCCTGCTCGGGCAGGCGAAGCGGCCGGTGTCGTCGGCAGCGGCGGTGTGCGGGCTGGTTGTCGGATTCGTGGTGGTGCTGTTCGTCTGGCTGCCCGAAGGGCTGGGGATGATCGCCACAGCGGTAGACGGCCGGAAGCAGCTGACGGTGCTGGGGGCGACCGTACCAGAGCAGTTCCTACAACCTATCCTTGCGTGGCCGTGGTTCGCCCTGATCGGGGCCGGCACCACGATCATCGTCGCACTGATTTCGTCCCGCCTCCTCCCGGCCCGCCCCGATGGATACCCTGCAACACCTGCAAACCGAAGCCCGCAATCCGGCCAGTGACCGGCTGGATGAGCTCACCTCGCTCGAATTCGTCGAACTGATGGGTCGGGAGGACGCCGCCGTTCCGGGCGCCGTCGTCGCCATCAAGGTCGCCGTCGCCCAGGCCATCGAGGTGGTCGCCGACCGGCTCGGCCGCGGCGGGCGGC
>CANJKY010000084.1 GCA_947474875.1 Gemmataceae bacterium | reverse complement strand
CGGCCCGTTCGGCAGTTCGGCGGCGGTGTCCTCCCGCAGCACCGTGGTCGGTCCGGGCGGGGGGACGGTGAACCGCGGCACCGCCGCCCGAACCGTCACCACCCCGAACGGCACCACCATCCGGGGCGGGGCAGGGGGCGCCGGGGCCACCGGCCCCGGCGGGGCGACGGCCGGGCGGGCCGTCGGCGGGGTGCAGGTGACCGGGCCGGGCGGGAATCAGGTGACGCGGGTGGGCGGCGTCCAGGGGGTCGGCGTTCCGGGCGGGCCGTCCGTGGTCAGCGGCGGTCGCGGCGGGGCGATGGTCGGTCCCGGCGGGGGCGTTGTCGCCGGCGGGTCGCGGGTCGGGGCTGTGATCGGGCCAGGCGGAGGTGTTGCGGTCGGCGGGTCGCGGGGCGGGATAGCGGTCGCCACCCGCCCGCCGGTGGTCCGCCCGGTCCCGCCGGTCGGTCGGCCCGGCACCGTTCACTGGGGGGTGACCACCCTGCCCGCCTACGGCACGCAGGTGCGGGCCGGGTTCGTCCACCGCACGGTGTTCACCCCCACCTGGTATCAGACCCGCCCGGCCGCCTGGTTCACCGCCGGGTGGGTGGCCGGCCGGGCGTTCGCCGTCCCCCAGTACACCACCGTATCCACGTTCGTCGGCCTGCCCCCGCAGCCGGTCTACTACGACTTCGGCACCAACGTGGTGTACAACGAGAGCGCCGTGTACGTGGACGGCGAGAAGGTGGCGAGCGAGGAGGAGTACTACGCCCAGGCCGAGCAACTCGCCGCCGGCGGGCGGGCGGCGAAGGCGGACGAGAAGGACGAGTGGCAACCGCTCGGGGTGTTCGCCATGGTGCGGGGGGACGAGGAGACGTCCGACAAGATCTTCCAACTGGCGGTGAATAAGGGCGGGGTGATCCGCGGGAACTACCACGACGCGTTCACCGACACCACGCTGCCGGTGTACGGGCAGGTGGACCGGAAGACCCAGCGGGCCGCGTGGACGGTGGGGGAGAGGAAGACGGTGGTGTACGAGGCCGGGGTCGCCAACTTCACCCGCGACGAGACGCCGGTGCTCGTCCACTTCGGCAAGGACACCACCCAGCAGTTCGTGCTGGTCCACATCCCGCAGCCGGACGACTCATCCGGGCGGTGAGCCGCGGCCGGCGGTCAGTACCGCCAGCCGACGCCGACGTTGGTGAAGAACCGGGTGGACGGGTCGCTCAGCCCCCAGCCGACTCGCACCCCCACCTCCAGGTTCCGGCTGACCAGGTAGTGGACACCGGGGCTGAAGTAGTGCTGGGTGGTGTTCTCCGCCCGGCCGCTGGAGTACACCCCGAAGTACTCCGCGTGGACCGCCCACCGCTCGCCGACCGGCACCCGCAGCACCGCCGACGGCGCCCACAGGTTGAACCGGTCGCCCTCCTCGCTGGCTGTCCCGTACCGCATGGCGGTGTCGAACCGCCACCGGTTGGGCAGTTCCCATCCGGTCACGCCAGTGGCGATCACCTGGGTAGCGGTGGAGGTGCCGTGGCTGCCGCCGGTCGGCGTCGTCCCGGCCAGGACGACGACCGAGCGGGGGATCCACCCGCTTTGGTCGGTCAGCCGCACCTTCACCCCGTAAGACACCTGGGTCTCCCGGATCAGGCCCGCCGGCCGCTCCGGTGACTCGGTGAACGCGGCCGCCGAACCGGAGGTCTCGTTGCCGCCGCCGCCCACCTCGTAGTTGAACCCGATCCGCACCTCCACCCGGTCGGTCAGACCGTACCGCACCAACAGTTCCGGCAGGCTGTGCGTCTCCAACCCCCGCCGGTTGTCCAGGAACGAGTACGCCGCCTCGACGACCGCCCGCCGGCGACCCACCACCGTGCTCGCCGGGGTGAACGAGTCGCGGTCCGTTTCGATCTCGTCCGGCTCTTCCGCCCGTTCTTCGCGCGGGCGGTCGACCAGGGTGTTGAACGCCCCGGCCGTGTCATTCGTCTCGGCTATCCGGGCCGGTTGCCCTGGAGTTACCTCGACCGCCGGCGGGGGGGACGGAACCTGCGACCGCCCGACGGCGACGCAGGCGAGCAGTGCTCCGATGCACGTCGGCCACGCGGCGGTCCTGAACATCGTCGCCTCCTGGGCCGGGTGAGCCGGCCGCCCACGTTACTGTCCGATGCCGCCGAATTCGGGTGGGGGTGACGTCACCCCGCCGGTCGACCGGTCGGGGTGAGGAAGTAGCATCGCGTTACCGGTCATGGAGTGGTCGGGCCGCCAAGCGGTCCCGCAACCGTGGCCATCCCCGGGGACGGAGACGGTACCGGACCTGCCGTCGCCGGAGCGGTCAGCGACACGTCGCACGGCGGGCACGCCTTCCGCCCCCACGGCTTGCCGAACTTGATCTGTAGGCCGAACAGCAGTTGGTGGCCGGCCGCGTCGAGCTGCACCCGGGTGTTCGGCGCCTGGGCGAACTGTCCCACGATCGAGTTGTGGAAGCCGTAGCCGTACCCGAGCGAAGTCGACAGGTTTTCCGTCAGGTTCATGGTGGTGCCGACGGTCACCACGTGCTGGATGATGGCCGGCGACTGGAGGTTGAACAGGACGCGGGTGTTCTGGAGCGGGTTGGTGTTGTACTGGTACCCGGCCCGGACCGCGAACCGGTCGGTCACCTGGTAGTTGCCGCCGACGGCCACCGCGAACGACCCCTCCCACCCCAACCCGCCTAGATCGGTCGGGGTGCCGAACATCTGGGCGTTCTTGTAGTCGATGTACCGCATGTCTACACCCAGGGTGAGCCGCTCGATCCCCCGCCAGGCGACCCCCCACGAGTAGATGGCCGGCAGGCTGGCCTTCAGGGACAGCGTCTGCGGATTGCCGAAGTTGTCGCGGGCGTTGAACCGCCACGTCTCCAGCCACTGCGGGCTGGTGTACCCGAACCCGAGGTCGAGCGTGTCGGTGAGCGAGTACACCGCCCCCACCCGGAACCCGCCGCCCCAGTACGGCCGCGCGTTGGTGGCCGACGGGAACGAGTTCGGCCCGAGGATGACGCGGTTCGGCTGGGCGAAGAACGCCGGGTCGAACGACGCCGTGGTGATGTCCACCGTCGGCCCCGCCCCGACCACCAGTCGGTCGGTGAGCTGATACGACACCGTCGGGTTGAGCTGGATCACCTGCATGTTCGAGAACACCGGGCCGAGCACGACCTGGCCGAATGGGCCGGTCGGCGCGAGAACCGGGTTGTTCGGGTCGCCGGGGTAGTTCACCCCGCTGCCGAACGCGAGCATCCCTAACCCGAAGGTGAGCGGGCTGTCGTCGTCCAGCTTGGACACCACCCCGAGGCTCGGCACCAGCGGGAAGCCGTTGTCGGAGCGGGTGCGGCCGCTGAGGACGTCGCCCACGAGCGGCCGCGGCCGGCTGGAGGTGACGGACAGTTCGGGGTAGATCAGCGACCCGCCGATGGACGCCTCGTTCCGCCCCAGCCGGCCGATGGCCGCCGGGTTCCAGTACAGCGCCCCGAGGGCATCCACCGGGGTGGCGGTGGACACGCCCGCCATGCCAGCGTGAATGGCCCCCGCCCCTGGCAGGTAGAACCCCGGCTGGGCTTGGGTGAGCGACGGAACGGCCACGGTCACCAGCACCGCCATCACCAGCCGACAGCACCACTTGAGCATGGGAGGACTCCCTGGGTTAACGGGGGTTTGTCGGGAGTATCGGTTATCCAGGAAAGAAGGCTGGAGCCGTTTCCAGTAATGGATAGGGGTGCGAACTGTCATCCGTGTAGGTGAGGGTTATGCCGATACCGATAGCGGAGCCGGATTTCCCAACTTGCCGACTCGAAAGGATTCGACCGTGCGCCAGTCGAAACTTTTGACCGTGGGTCTCCTGGCGGTGCTCGGCACCGGGTTGGCCGCTCAGACCCCACCGCCCGGGTACGCGGCCGTCGCCCCCGCCCGGGTCGAACAGCCGTCCCCGGACCCGACCCCACCCCTCGTGGCCCAACCGCCGGCGGTGGCAGCACCGCCCGAGCCCTCGGACGCGCTGTTCCCGCCGATGCCGGCCGGGGGCGGTGGCGAATCGCAACCACTCGCCACCCGCTCCACCCTGACCGGCGACTGGTGGGGCGCCCGCACCCGGCTGGAGGACCGGGGCATCAAGTTCGACGGGAACATCACCCAGTTCGGGTTCGGGCTGGACGGCGGGGTGAACCGCGCCCTGCCGTTCCCCGGCTTCCCGCTCCGGCCGGACAACGGCCTGGCGTACACCGGCCGCGGGGATTATGCTCTGACGTTCGACCTGGAAAAGTTCGGCAGCCCGCTGCCGAAGGGCCAGTTGCTCGTCCGCGCCCAGCACTGGTACGGGCAGTACGCCAACATCTCATTCAACGTCGGCTCGCTCCCGCCGGCGGTGTTCCCGGCCGCCCTGCCGACCGCCCCGAACGACCCGGGGGTGCCGTTCATCACCGACTTCGTCCTCACCCAGCCGCTCTCCCCGAACTGGGTGCTGTTCGCCGGTAAGAAGAACGTGGTCGGGGCGGCCGACCAGGACGACTTCGCCGGCGGCAACGGCACCGAGCAGTTCGTCAACCAGGCGTTCATTGCCAACCCGGCGTTCCTGCTCGGCCTGCCGTACAGCTCGTTCACCGCCGGGGTGGTCAGTCCGCGGAAGTGGGGGGCGGTGTCGGCGTTCGTGTACGACCCTCAGGACCGGACTAAGGACTTCTTCCGGGTTGACGACCTGTTCTCCCAGGGGGTGATCGTCGGCGGCGAGGTGAAGGTGAAGACGAACTTCTTCTCCCTGCCCGGCGAGCAGCACGTGGGCGGGATGTGGAAACACGTCGAGTTGACCGACCTGCGGTTCAACGAGCCGCCGCCCGGTCAGTACCCGTACACGGCGGTGCCCGGGTTCGCCACACTGAACAACTCGTACACCCTGTACTACGGGTTCGACCAGTATCTCCAGGTATACTCGGCGGACAGCAAACGCGGGTGGGGGCTGTTCGGGCGGGCGTCCATCAGCGACGGCAACCCCACCCCGTTGCGATACTTTCTGAGCGCCGGCCTCGGCGGGTACAGCCCGCTCGCTTATCGACGGGGGGATAAGTTCGGGGTCGGCTGGTATTACGTCGGTGCCAGCAACCAGTTCGGCCCGCTGCCGCGGGCGCTGTTCGGCCCGGTCGACGGGTGGGGGGTGGAACTGTACTACAACGTGCAGGTCACCCCGTGGATGAACCTCACCCCCGATTTTCAGATCATCCGCCCCAACGCCCGCGCGATCGCCGACACGGCGTACATCGCCGGGGTGCGACTCAACTTCAAGTTCTAACGTGCGATCGGGGGAAGAGTCTGCTTTTCCTCCTGAAGCGTCCGGTGTGCTTGCAACCGCGAACGCCGTAAGTAGAATCATCTATTGGGCGTTCGCGTGATAATCGTTTCGCTGTCAATTCAAAATGACCTGGGACACCGAACAACGCCCAATGCTTATCTGGAAACTATTAGGAGGGGGCCTTCCGAAACCTCCTTAATCATCTGGCCTGTAGACGGACAGGACTAACGACGCCCTGGAAACGAAGAAACCCCTGATCGCTCAGGGGTTTTCGCCGGATGTCAGCCGTTTTGTTCAGCGAGGGCGACGGGACTCGAACCCGCAACCACCGGATCGACAGTCCGGTACTCTAACCAATTGAGCTACGCCCCCATCCGTGAGTGTGATTTTATAGGGCCGAAAGGCAGGAGCGGGAAGGGCGGTTTTTAGCCTTTTCCCCCAACCCGGGCAGCGGACCGGCAGGCCCGGCCCCGTACCGTTGGCTCCTGCGGCATAATCGAACGGCGGACGACAGGTGGAACCGGTTTCCCAGTCCGGTTTTGCTGGTTCGTACACACAAGTTGGGTAAAATAGGCTTTATCGCACACCACCTACACAGCCGCTGGGTGATCCGCCATGGCACAGACGTACACACTGGACGAAGCAGCCGCCCGGCTCGGGATCGCCCCGGAAGAGTTCAAGCGGCGGCTCCGCGACGACTGGAAGCAGGTGCGGTCGTTCCGCGACGGGGCGACCTTGCGGTTCCGGGCCGCTGACATCGACGAGCTGGCGAGGGCCACTGGCCAGGCGAGCGACCCCGGGTTGCCGCTCGGGTCGGCCGCCCCGCTGGCCGATGACTCGGACGAGTTGTTGGTACAGCCGCCCAGTTCGAAGAAGCGGAAGGGGCAGGGTGAACAGCCGCTGCTGCTGGGTGACGACAGCGATGACATCCTTGCGTTGACCGACGACAAAGGGAAAGGCAAAAAGGGGGACAGCGACGTCCGGTTGGACGTGAGTCCGAAGAAGACTGGGGCCGGGGACAGCGTAGCGACTGAGGAGCTGAGCCTGGACGTGGGCGGGCCGACCAGCGGGGTGGGGCTGGGCAAGAAGTCGAGCGCGAAATTGACTAACCCGAAATCGAGCGGGCGGCTGAGCGGCACCGGTAAGTCGAAGATCCCCACCCCGGAGTCGCCGTCGGCGGACGACGGCAGCAGCGAATTCGAATTGTCCCTGGACTCGGACAGCGACTCGTTCGAACTGCAACTGGCCAACGATAGTAGCGAGGAGGTGCCGCTCGGGGTCGAATCGCCTCCCGCCGGCGGGCAGAGCGGGATCAACTTGGGCCGGCCGGCGGACAGCGGGGTGTCCATTGAAAAGAACAAGAAGAAGCCGGCGGCGGACGAGTCGGATGTGGACTTCGAACTGTCCATCGACGGCCCGGGGTCAGATGCGGCCCGACCACGGTCCGGCCGGCCGGCGGCCGACGAGGGGAGCAGCGAGTTCGAACTGTCCCTGGATGACAGCTCGGGCAGTGAGTCGATGAACGCTCTGGCGTCGTCGGTTCAAGGGTCTGGGGACATTTTCGAGACCGACTTCGAGCTGCCGGCGGTGGAGGACGAGTCGGGGTCCGAGGTGGTAGCGGTGGAGTCGGACACCGACCTGGAGAACTCGGACTTCGAGGTGGCGGTAACGGACGACGACGTCGCAGCGGACGACGGCAGCGCGAGTGAGGTGGTGCTGATGGAGGAGGACGAGGGGGTGACCGCCCCCTCCGGCCGAAGCGGTCGGTCGGCCCTGGCCGGGCTTGGCGTGGATGACGCCGACGATGTGCGGCCGCGGGGGCGGACGGAAACGGTGGTCCGCACCGTCGCCGCCCCTCCGCCGAAGTGGGGCCCGCTGCCGGCCGTCGTGCTCGGACTGACGCTCCCGATCGTTTTCCTCGGGGCGATCATGTCATTCGAGCTGGTGCGGAGCATGGCCGGTTACCAGCAGGCGTCGCCGCTGGCCAGCTGGGTGGCCGGTCTGTTCGGCATGAAGACCGGGGCGTGACCTGCGTCAGGACGGTTCACTCGGACCACCCGCCGCGGCGGGTGGTTTTTTTCGTCGAGTTCAGCTTCTTGTCCGTCAACCGCCGTTGCTTCGACGCCTTCGTCGGCTTGGTCACCTTCCGCAGCTTCGGCGGGCGCAGAGCGGCCCGCACCATCTCCGCCAACTTGACCTCGCACCGCTCTCGGTTCCGCTCCTGGTCGCGGTACTCCTGGGAGGTGACGAGGAACTCACCGGCGGCGGTCACCCGGCTGGGGTGGGCGGCCCGCAGCCGCTGTTTCACCGCCTCCGGCACCGCCTCACTGCCGCCCAGCGCCCACCGCAGGGTGGCCTTCGACGCCACCTTGTTCACGTTCTGACCGCCCGGCCCGCCCGACCGGGCGTACTCCCAGGCCAGTTCGTGGGCGGGAATGACAACAGTATCGGACACGCGGACCACGGCCCACCTCCCAGGCTGTATTGACGCTGCTCGGCCGTATCACCTACCATCACCACTTTAACCCGGTCCGGACGGCCGCGCCAGGAAGGGTATGTCAATAACGCCCCCGAACACTCGGGAAGTCGACGGTCTGACAGTCGCCTGGCGGGGGGCGTGGCCGATTCTACTCGCGCTGGTGGCGGTATCGGCCGCCGTCCACGCGTGGGTGATCGGGAACACGGCGGTGACGGCGCGGGACAGCGTCGGGTTCGCACGATACGCGCTCAATCTGGAGAATCCGACCGTCGGCTACCCGGAACGGCCGTCGCGCACCCGACTGGACGTGCTGCGGGACGAGAAGCACCCGCCGGTGTACCCGACCCTGGTTCTGCTCGCGTCGTGGGTGGTCCGTCCGCTGACGCATACCCCCCTGCCCGAGCAAATGCTGCTCAGTGCGCAGCTGGCCAGCTCGGCCACCGCCTTGCTGCTGGTGTTCCCGTCCGTCTTTCTGGGCCGTGCCCTGTTCGGTCGGTCGGCCGGGTACCTGGCCGCCTTCCTGTTGCAACTGCTGCCTGTGGTGGCCCGCGACACCAGCGACGGCCTGACCGACGGACCGTTCCTGCTGTGCGCCTCCGCTGCTCTCGCCGCCGCCGTGTGGGGGTTCCGATCCAGCCGGTGGGAGGGGTTCGGCTGGGCTGGCGGGTTCGCCGGTCTTGCGTACCTGGTTCGCCCGGAAGGGGTGGTAGCAGTTCTGGCGGTTCTGGCCGTGTGCGGGGCGTGCGTCGTCACGAAGCGGTTGGGGTTGAAGGCGGCGGCCGGGCGGGCGACCGCGGTGGCGGTCGGGTTCCTGGCCGTCGGCGGACCGTACATGTTGGCCATCGGCGATTTCACCAACAAGCCGGCCATGAGTAAGACCGCCGGCTTCGAGGCGGAGGCCCGGCGGTTCGTCGTCGGCCCGCCGTTCGCCGAGGCCATCCCGACCCACCTCGCGGGTAGGGATCGCGTCAAAGAGGTGGCGTCGACGGCGGGTAAGGAGTGGTTGAAGGCGACCCACTACGGGGTGGCGATCTACGCGGTGATCGGCGTGTTCACCGCGTGGCCGCTCTGGACCCGTCGCCCGGAGGGGTGGCTGCTGGCGGTGTTCGCCGCCGGGCACTTGGGGGTGGTGTTCATCCTCGGGTACAAGGCCGGGTACATCTCCGAACGGCACCTGCTACCGGTGGTGCTGGTCGGCACGCTGTTCGCGGTCGGCGGGCTGCCCGGCTGGTTCCGCCTGTGGACGTACCTGCCGGTGGTCGGCCCGGTGTTCCGTCGCCCGGTGTGGCCGTACCTGACCGTGGCCGCGCTCGCCGCCACCTGCCTGCCGCCGCTCGCCCGCCCGCTGCATGACAACCGCCTCGGGCATAAGCTGGCCGGCCGGCGGCTGGCGGTCGAACTCCACCGGCTGAACGACGACGACCCGGCCTCGACTGCCGGGGTGGTGGTCATCGACCACT
>CANJKY010000083.1 GCA_947474875.1 Gemmataceae bacterium | reverse complement strand
CAGCGTGAGGGCCTGGTCGAAGTCGCCCAGCGCGAGCAGCGACAGCCCGAGCCTGTTCCGCATCCGCGCCACCACAAGCGGGTCGCCGATGGCCGCGGCGTCGAGCCGCTTCACCGCCGTCGCCAGGTTCGCCCGCAGCGCCTTCGTCAGGTCGCCGGTCGTCGCGTAGTTCATCTTCGGGTCCAGGCCGTCGATCACCGCCTCCAGGATCTCGTTGCTCGCGGTGGCGAACGAGAGGTTCCGCTCGGCTTCAACCCGTTTCCCTTCCGCCTCCTCCTTGGCTCGCTGCTCCGCCGCCGCCCGCTCCGCCTCCCGCTGCTTGGCGTCCCGCTCCTCGTCGGCGGCCCTCCGGGCGACCCCCTCCTGCCTCCGGGCCTCGAGCAGCCCCCACGTGGTGCCAGCGATGCCGGCCAGGAGCGCGACCAGCACCAGACTCGCCGCGAGTACTTGCGGGCGATTCCGGCGAACGAACTTCCGCAGGCGGTAGCTCGCGCTCGGCGGCCCCGCCGTTACCGGCTCGTGGTTCAGGAAGCGTTCGATGTCCTTCGCAAACCCGGTTGCCGTCTCGTACCGGTGGTCCCGCTCCTTGGCCAGCGCCTTCAGCACGATCCAGTCCAGTTCGCCCTTCACGAACCGCCCCAGCCTGGCCGGCTCGGTCTGGCGGTTGGCGGCGACGGTCGGCTTGGCCTCACTCGAACTCAACCGGCTGCTCGGGGTCGGCGCCTCCTGCTCGCGGATAAGCCGCAGCATCTCATCGAGCTGCGCCTGCTTGATCGCCTCCCGGGTGAGCGGGGTGGTGCCGGTGAGCAGCTCGTACAGGACGACGCCGAGGGCGTACACGTCCGCCCGCGTGTCGATGTCCACCGCGTTGAACGCCGCCTGCTCCGGGGCCATGTACGCCGGCGTGCCCATCACGCTGCCGAACGCCGTGAACATCGACTGCTCGCTGAGCTGTATGCCCGTCGTTGCCTTCGCCAGCCCGAAGTCGATCACCTTCGGCACCGGCCGGCCGTCGTGCGACTCGACCAGGATGTTGCCCGGCTTCAGGTCGCGGTGGATGACCCCCTTCTGGTGCGCGTGCTGCACCGCCGAGCAAATCTGGGTGAACAGGGCCAGCCGCTCGGGGATGGTCAGCTTGTGCTGGTCGCAGAAGTCGGTGAGCGGGATGCCCTTGACCAATTCCATGACGAAGAACGGCGACCCGGTGTCGGTGGTACCGGCGTCCAGCAGCTTGGCGATGTGCGGGTGGTCCATGAGCGCGATCGCCTGTCGCTCGGCCTCGAACCGGGCGAGGATCGCCTTCGACTGGCCCCGCTCGACGCGGATCAGCTTGACCGCCACCTTGCGCTTGACGGGCTCGGTCTGGTCGGCCATCCAGACGGTGCCCATGCCCCCCTCGCCGATCTGCTGGCGCAGTTTGTACCGGCCCGCGATAACGGTGCCTTCGGTTTCCGCCGCGGCCGGCCGGGAGCGGGTGCCGTCCGGGTCGCGGGTGGCGGCGAATTCCGCGGCCGACACGGTGGCCGGGTCGAACCGCGGGTCGGCGGCGAAGTGGGCGGCCACGAGGGCGTCGAGTTGCTTCCGCAACTCGACGTTGCCGGCACAGGCGCGATCCAGGTAGGCGGCGCGAGCGGCCGGGTCGGGGATGACAACCGCGGCGGCGAAGATGGATTCCTCGGTCACGGGCGAACCTCCGGGGCGGGAGCGTCAGCAGCGTAAGCGAGAGCGTCCGCCGGGCGGCCTCACAAATTCCCGGAAATTTTCTCCCGCCCGGTCGTCAGCCCCCGCTTCCGCTGGCGGTAGTACTTCAGCCCCGGCACGAAGAACGACGCGGCCGACACCAGCCCGAATAAGAGGTGCCCGGACTGCGGGACCACGGCCATGGACACGGCGGTGGCGAAATACGCCAGCGCCCACAGGTAAAACTGGCCGCTCAGCGTGCCGGCCTTGAACGCGAACACCACCCCGGCGATGACCGGCAGCACCGGCGACAGGGTGAGCGACGGCAGCCCCTGCACCACCTCGATGACGAACAGGCCGATGCTGGCCGCCGCCCCGCCGGCCCAGGCGTGGGCCACCTGCCGCTCGACGAACAGCACCGGCCCGCCCCGCCGCCGCAGCCGCCAGAAAATGCTCCCCCAGGTGATCAGCCCGATGCCCCACACCCCCAGGTACACGGCGTGCGAGTCCACCCCCGCCCACGCCATGAACTGGGTGACCACGCACAGCACCAGGATGACCACGCTGTGCCACATCCACAGCAGGCCCCAGTTCTCCAGCACCGCCGCGTGGTGCGTCTCCCGCAGCAGCCGGTTGACGAACGACCCCAGGCTGCCGGCCACGCTCAGCGGGTCGCCGACCAGATAGGCTTCCAGGTCGGCGGCCAGGGCGGCGGCGGTGGGGTACCGCAGCTCCGGCGGCTTCTGCAGGCACTTCAGGCAGATGAGCTCCAGGTCGCGGTCCACCGTCGGGTTCAGGTCCCGCGGCGGCACCGGCTCCTGCTCCAGCACCATGAGCAGGGTGTCCACCGGGTTGGACGCCTGGAACGGCGGGCGGCCGGTGAGCAGCTCGTACAGGATGGCGCCCAGGCTGTACACGTCGGCGGCGGGGGTCAGGTCTTTGCGGCTGGTGGCCTGCTCCGGGGCCATGTAGCTGGGGGTGCCGACCACGTCCCCGGTGCGGGTGAGCGACTCGGCGTCGGTCCGCTTGGCCAGCCCGAAGTCGGACACCTTCGGTTCGACGGCGAGCGGGGGGCGTAAGCCCCCTGGTGCCGGCGAATCAACAGGGGGCTGACGCCCCCCGCTCGCCAGCAGGATGTTCGACGGCTTCAGGTCCCGGTGCAGCACCCCGTGCTCGTGCGCGTGGTGGACGGCGCGGGCGATGACTGCCACCAGGGCCGCCGCCTCCCGCGGCGGCAGCGGGCCGTCGGCATTCACCTTCTGCGCCAGCGTCTGCCCCGGCACGTACTCCAGGCACAGGTACGCCTGCCCGTCCACCGTGCCGACTTCGTGGACGGTGACGATGTTCGGGTGGTGCAGGCGGGCGGCGGCCTCGGCCTCGCCGCGGAACCGCCCGCGGTCGGCGTCCGACGCCAGGTGCGCCTCCCGCACCAGCTTGATCGCCACCGTGCGGCCGAGCGAATTCTGCCGCGCCTTGTACACCACGCCCATGCCGCCGCGGCCGAGTTCGGCTTCGAGCACGAAGTCGCCGAACGACCGGGGCAAGGGCGGGGCAGGGTCGTCGGAGGTGGGGCGGTACGGGAGGGTGGTGGATTTGGACGCGGCGGCCAAGTCGGCGAACTGCGCGACCGCCCACAGCTCCTTCAGCTCGGACGCCAGGTCGGGGTGGCGGGCGGCCACCGCGTCCACGTCGGCGGAGCCGCCGCGGGCCTGGGCGGACAGGTCGGCCAGCAGTAAGGCGAGTTGCTCGTCACGGTCCGGGGGCATGGGGGTGTTGTAGCCGCCGGGCCGCCGGCGGGGGTCACCACTTGCCGGCCACCGCCTTGTCCTTGTCGTCGAACACCCGGATATTGAACAGGTTCCGCAGGTCGCCGACGATCCCGGCCAGCTCCGGCCGCAGGCGGCACAGGGCCATCGTGCTCCCCTTGCCCTTCAGCCACTGGCTCAGATCGGCGAACAGCACCACCGCCGCCGACGCCATCCGCCGCACGTTCTTCATGTCGATGAGGACCCGCAGGTTGTTCACCCCCAGGTTCTCCTGCAGCTCCATCTTCAGGTGCGACAGCTCGGCCTCGTCAACCAGGTGGACGTCGTTCAGCCGGACGACGGTGACACCGCCGTCGCGGGTGAGCCGCAGCCGCCCGCGGACCACCCCCCGCATGGCCGCCGCCTTGCCCAGGATGGCCTCGGCCGCCTTGGACGCGGCCACGTAGGAGGTGTCCGGCCCCCGCATCATGTCGTCCAGCTCGTCGAACGCCGACCGCTTCGGCCCGTGGTCCTCGTCCAGCGCGCGGAGTGCCCACTCCTCCAGGTCGCGTTGCGACAGTTGCTTCTCCTGCATCGACACGCGGAACTCGAGCGGGCCGACGGCCACTGTGTCGCCCTTGTGCAGCGGCCACTCGCCGCTGGTCGGCAGGTCGTGCCCGTTCACCAGGGTGGGCTTGCCGCTGCCCAGGTCGCGGACGAACACCTTGTGCCCGCGGGTGACCAGCGCGCAGTGCTGCTCGCCCAGGTCCGGGTGGTCGGCCCGCAACTGGCACGTCCGGGCGGTGCCGATGACGAACAGGTCGACGTGGATGGGGATGGGCCGCCCGCGGTGCTTCCCTTTGGCCACGATGAGGACGAACTTCATGACGCCACCCCGCGGAGAGTATGGGGCCGGCAAGACTGAACAGATGGTTTTCATGCGAAATCCTACTTCAGGATTTCACACGCCGCAAGCGGGAACGCGGGTCGGCGGTGCGATCGTTAGTTCGACGCACGAACAGGGCTGGAGGTGGTCGGCCCCCGCTCACCCCCGCGGGCGGTCCTTCGGGGCGAGCGGCCGGAGGTGGCCGGGGCCGGTCTTCCGCAGCACCCGGCGGAGGTGGCTCTTGCGGTTCGGGTCGTCGTGCTCGTCCTCGATGTCGCCGACGATCTCCTCCAGCACGTCCTCCAGCGTCAGGATGCCGAGCACTGTGCCGGTCGCGTCCCGCACCACCGCCAGCGGCCGCTTCGACCGCTTGAACGCGGTCAGCGCCTTGGACACCGGGTCGTCCGGGCTGAGGAAGGTGGCGTCGTACAGCGCGTCGAGCAGGATGACCGCCCCCTTCACGCTGAACAGGAAGAACAGGTCCTTGGTGTTCACCACCCCGACGATGTTGTTGCGGTCGGCGTCGTACACCGGCATGCGGGTGTGCGCCCCCTCCCGCACCACCTCCAGGATGCGGTCCGGCGGGGTCCGCAGTTCGAGCGCCGACACCTTCTCCCACGGCACCATGATGTCCCGCACCGTCTTGTTGCTCAGCTCGAACACGTTCATCACGTACTCGGCCGCGTCCGTGTCGATCAGCCCGGCCTCCTCCGTGTCCTCCACCAGCAGCCGCAGCTCGTCCACCGTGTAGATCTCGCCGTGCGAGTCCGTCGCCTTGATGCCGAACGCCCGCAGGAACAGCGAGCTAGACCCGTTCATCAGGCGGATGAGCGGCTTGGCGAACCGGGCGAACAGGTTGAGCGGGCGGGCCACCAGCAGGCCGATCCGTTCGCTCGACTGTAGCGCCGCGATCTTCGGCATCTGCTCGCCGAACACCACGTGCATGTAGGTGATGAGCGACAGGGTGAGCAGCACCGACGCGGTGTGCCGGACGGTGTTCCCCCACTCGGTCGGGAAGTTGCGGAACACCGGTTCGAGCAGGGTGTGCAGGGCCGGCTCGGACACGAACCCGAGCGCCAGGCTGGCCACCGTGATGCCCAGCTGCGCCGCCGCCACGCTCCGGTCCAGCTCGGTCACCGCCGCCAGCAGCGCCCGCGCCCGCGGCACGTTCTGGCTGACCAACTCTTCCACCCGCGTGCGGCGGAGGGCGACGAGTGCGAACTCGGCGGCCACGAAGTACCCGTTGACGGCGATGAGCAGCGGGATGAGCACCAGCCCGAGCCACAGCGGCAGGTCGGACACGGCACCGGCGGCGAACAGTGGCATCGAGGGGGTGATGTGGGGTGGGGCCGTTGGGGGGATTATAGTTGGTTGGTGGCACAGGCTTCCAAGCCTGTGTTCAGCCGACACAGGCTTGGAAGCCTGTGCCACCAAAAAGCTACTTTACCGGCAAGTCCGTCGGCCGCTCCCGCTTGCCGTCCGGCTGTGGGATCTTCTCCTTCAGCTTCGTCGTCTTGTTCTCGGTGTCCCCGCCGGTGGTCAGGAACCAGCGGTCCTTCTTCTCCGTCAGCCCGGCGTCGATGTTCGTCACCGGGTTGCTGTCCGCCGTGAACCGGGCCTCCGTCACCGCCTTCCACTCGCCCTTCGCCGTCCGCACCCACGGGTTGCCGTACTCGGCCGTCCGCACTTTCGTGGCGCTCACCTTGTTCCGCCGGAAGTCCTCGACGAACGAGTAGTACC
This sequence comes from Gemmataceae bacterium, assembly GCA_947474875.1. Lineage (GTDB taxonomy): Bacteria > Planctomycetota > Planctomycetia > Gemmatales > Gemmataceae > JALHQU01. The sequence goes on along the minus strand of CANJKY010000083.1, from coordinate 3,177 downwards.
CGCCCAGCGTCTTCTTGGTCGTCACCGTGCTGAACGTGACCAGGTGCTTCCACGCCTTTTTCTCCGGCAGGTAGAAGTACCCTGCGAACGCCACCCAACTGTCGTCCTTCGGGTCCGGCTCGGCCGTCACCAGGAACCGGTACGTCTCGCCAGTCTTCCAGTCGTAGTCGAAGAACGACTGCCCGCCGGTGCCCTCCCCGCCGAACCGCCCGACCCGCACCGCGTCGTCCTTGTGCAACTGTCGTACCCGTTTTTCCTCCGGTACGCTCTTCGGGTCGTTCCCGGCGGTTGGGTCCCACACGCTGAAGATGACCACCTTCTTCCCGCTGGCCAGCTCCTGGATGCCGAAGTACCCGGAGTTGAACCCGGCGGCGCAGAAGTAGGTGCCGTCGGCCGACTTCGTCACCGTCGCTTCGACGTAGAAGGCGGTGCCCGCCTCGGCCGTGTACCCGAGGTGGACGGACCGGCAGGCGACCCCCTTCAGCTTCTCGTCGGTGGGGGCGAGGGTGGCGACCAGGAGGAGGGTGAAGGTGCTGATGGCGCGCATGGGAGTCCTGTGTGTCCAGCCCAGGGACGGCCGTCCCTGGGCTTTTCGATCTCCCCCCATCTTACCAACCCCCGTTTAAGTCAAGCCGTCCTCCCAGCCGGTCCGATCATTCCGAACGGTGGAACTCCGCGCCGGGGGCGGGGGGTGCCGGCTTTTCCGGGGGTGCAGCCATGCGACGGCCGATTCCGACGCCCGCCCCGCTCGCCGTCGGGCTGCTGCTGGCCGTGTGCGGGTCGGCCGGCGCCCAGTCCGCCCCGCAGACGAAGCACTGGCCGCGGCACGACATCAGCTTCCCCATCGACCGGGCGATGCTCGACACCCTGGACCCGAAGCCGGCGTCCATCCGCTTCTACGCCGCCCCGCCGGACGGCCGGTTCAAGCTGATCGCCAACAAGAAGCCGAGCGAGCTGGACAAGATCGTGGACAAGCAGGACCCGACCGCCACCCCGCGGTACGGGTTCACCTACGTGGCCGCCGGCGACGGGGTGGAGGAGTTCGCCGTCCAGTACGAGTTCGCCGACGGCCGGCTGGCCCCGGCCAAGCCGGCCCCGCAGTTCCGCATCCACTTCGACAAGACCCCGCCGGAGATCCGGGCGAGTGCCACCGGCACCAACGGCATCCGCTGGACGATCACCGAGGACAGCCTGGTCGAGTCGTCCATCCGCATCGAGGGGCAGTACGCCGGCGAGACGCAGTGGCAGGCGCTGAACACCGGCGAGCTGCGGGCGGACGACTCGTTCCGCTGGCCGACCATCCCGGCCGGGAAGACGCTGGAGGTGCGGGTGTTCGCCCGCGACAAGGCGGGCAACGGCGGGTACTCGAAGGTGATCCGGCTTGGGGCCGGCGGCGGGCGGGCCGACCGGGACCGCGATCGGACGGAAACCGACCCCCGCAAGCCGCTCGGCGACCCGCTCACGCGAACCGACGGCGGCAGTCGGGGTGACGGCGGCAACCGCGTCGGCACCGGGTTCGGCGGGCTGGACGAGTTCCCGACCAACCGGGCGAAGATCGAATACCGCAGCACGAACAAGCTGACGGTGCGGTCGAAGATCACGCACATCACCCGCAGCGGGGTGCAGGCGGCGCAACTGTTCGTCCAGTCGGGCACGGCCGACTGGGTGCCGGCCGGGAAGAAGGACGGGCTGAGCTTCACCCTGGACACCCCGGACCCGACGGTGGAAATCCAGTACGACGCGCCGAAGGACGGGCTGTACGGGTTCATCATCCAGCCGATCAGCGGGGCGGGCACCAAGGCGGACGACCCGCGGCAGGGCGACGCCCCGCAGTACCTGGTGGAGGTGGACACCACCGCGCCGGAAATCCTGATCAAGAACGTGCGGGTCGGCGGGGGCGGGCTGAACGGCCCGCTGGTGGACATCGAGTACGTGTCGTCGGACAAGAACGAGATGCCCGAGCCGATCACCCTGGAGTACAGCGAGGACAAGACCACCTGGAAGCGGATCGTCGACCGGACGGCGAACTCCGGCAAGTACACGTGGGAGATCCAGGACAAGAAACTGTGGCGGTTCTACGTGCGGGCATCGGCGGTGGACAAGGCCGGGAACAGCAAGTTCGACGTGTCCAAGGACCCGATCCTGGTAGACCTGGACAAGCCGTCCGGCACGGTGGAGCAGGTGAACCCGAACGGCCAGCCGACCACCCCCCGCAAGCAGGTGAACCACACCCCGGACGACCGGCCGAACGTGGCCGCCGCCCCGGCCACGCTGAACGTGCTGCCGGCGAAGAACGACGCCGCGCCGGCGGCACTGGCCGACCGCACCCCGCTGCCGCCGCCGATCAAGGACGAGCCGAAGAAGGAGGAGAAGAAGCCCGACGCCGGCATCCCGCCCTCGCTCCCGCCGATCGGGGAACCGAAGCCGGCCGACCCGCCGCCGGTGAAGGCGGACCCGATGCCGCCGGTGGCGCCGCCGACCACGCTCCCGCCGGTTCCCCCGCCCGCCGGCGGGGGCGGAACCGTGCCCATCCCGGACCTGCCGCCGCCCGAGAAGAAGTGACGAATCCCGGCGACGATCGAACCGCGGGCTGTTCCGGCCCGCGGTTCGGCGTTTAATATCACCTCATGCGAGCCGCGACCGCCAGGGAGCGGGGCGTCCACTCACCCCGCTCCCTGGCGGTCGCGGCTCACCGAAATCAGAGACCGCTCCATGCTCGGCCGCCGCGACTACATGCGCGACTACATGATGATCCCGCCGGGCACCGGTGAGGCGTCGGTGGTGAACGTGATCGTCGAGATCCCGAAGGGGCGGCGGACCAAGTTCGAGGTGGACAAGGCGACCGGGCTGATCAAGATGGACCGGTATCTGTACAGCTCGGCCATGTACCCCGGCGACTACGGGTTCGTGCCGCAGACGCTGGCCGAGGACGGCGACCCGTCGGACGTGCTGGTGATGGTGAACGAGGCCACCTTCCCCGGCTGCCTGATCGAGGCGCGGGTGGTGGGCATCTTCCGCATGAAGGACAAGGGGGCGAACGACTTCAAGCTGCTGGCGGTGCCGCACAAGGACCCGCTATTCGGGCACATGAAGAAGCTGGAGGACGTGCCCGCCCACTTCCTGCGGGAGGTGGAGCACTTCTTCAGCACGTACAAGGTGCTGGAGGGGGTGAACGTG
>CANJKY010000082.1 GCA_947474875.1 Gemmataceae bacterium | reverse complement strand
TCGCGGCGATGAGCACTCATCTCACCATCGCCTTGATCAGGTTCGAGTTCTGGTCGCGGCTGTAGAACGCCCACACCTCTTCCCCTTTGGGCGTCTTCTCCACGATCCGCGGCGGGTAGTAGTTGTTGTCCGAGTACAGCACGTTCCCGTTCGGCAGCTTCTGCCCGACGTTGCTGTACACGTTCTGGATCTTGGTGCCTTCGGCCTTGCCCGTCTTCAGGTTGTACTCCATGATCTGGTTCTGCTCGACCACCAGCACGCTGTCGTCGCCGGACTGCTGAATCAGCGACTTCTGGTACTGGTTCTGCGACCCCACGTTGAACGCCTTCTTCCCGTCCACCTCTTTCCCCTTCTCGTCGATCACCATCACCTTGTTGGTGTTCAGTTGCAGCACGATCTCGCCGCTCTTCAGTCGGGTGGCCCCGACCAGGTCGTAGGCCGGCTGCTTGTTCACCTCCCGGTTGTACTTGAGCACCTCCTTGCCGTCCTTGTCGAACTCGGCCACCCCGTTGGCGTGGACGACGAACACGTTCCCGTTCTCCCGCACCGACACCCCCTTCGGCTGGAAGTTGTTGCGGGCGTTCTTGTCCACCGGGATGGTCCAGGTGGCCGCCACCTTGCCGCTCAGGTCGCGGACGCTCACCTGCGCCGCCCCGTACTCCAGGCTGAGCACCCGGTCCGCCCCGTCCAGGGCCACGTCCAGCACCGAATTGTTCACCTGGAACCCGGTGGTCAGCCGCACCTTGTCGTCCGTCCCGTACTCGGTGACGGCGATCTGCTGGCCGACCCCGCCCCAGAACTGGGTGACGACGGCGAAGTGACCCTTCATCGTCTGCCGTACGTCGATCTTGGTCAGGTCGGTCTTGTCCTTCGCCCCGTCCCACCACTTCTTCCAGGCGTCGCGGGTCTTCTCCCGCGACTGCTTGTTGCTGGCCAGCTCCTTGTCCGGGGAAGACTGGTTGCGGGTGTGCTTGCACCGCTCCGGCGGGGCGTCCTTGCCGGCGATCTGCACCAGCAGTTCCTCCGCCTGCCAGCTCTGCCCGCGGGTCATGTCCGGCATCAGGTCGATGAGCACCGGCACCGCGTCCTTCACCCTGGCGTCGGCCACCAGGGTGCGGGCGAGCACGAACCGCACCGCCGGGTCCTTGTCCACCTTCGCCATCTCGACGAACTTCGGCTGCAACTCCGGGAACCGCAGCGGCTTGCCCGGCGTGCCGCCCTCGATGAGCGCCAGCGCCGCCACCCGCCGGCGGAGGGCGTTCTCGTCGCCCAGCGCCTTCACCAGCAGGTCGTTCGGCTTGCCGTCCGGCCCGGCGGCCGTCTCCCGCAGCGCCTCCTGGATGACGTCCACCACCGCCGGGCTGTCGGCTAGCGGCAGGAACCCGAGGACGGTGGGCAGGGCCTGCGGGTCCTTCGACCGGCCGAGGGTGCGGATGACCGCCGCCGTGATGTCCGCCCCCAGTGCCTTCTCCTTCTCCATCCGCCGGATGGCCTGTTTCGCACGGTACACCACCTCCGGGTCGGCGTTCGCCGAGTCGTCCTTGGCCGCGATCCGCAGCGGGGCCACCGCCTTCCCGCCGATCTGCACCAACTGATCCTGGGCCGCGATGCGGTCGTCGAACTTGTTCTCCCCGCCCATCTTCTTGATGAGGTCGTTGATCTTGCCTAGGTCGGCGTCGTTCAGCGTGCGGGACTTCAGGTACTCGATCAGCCCGGCGGGGTCATCCGGCTTCAACCCGGCGGCGGTGAGCGCCTGCTTGTCCAGCTCCACCGGGTCGGTCGTCTTCGCCTTCTTGTCGGCCGGTTTGTCCTCCGCCTTTTTTGCTGCCGGCAGCCCCGCCACCGGCGGGACCGGCGGCGGGGGCGCCTGGGCGACAACGACGGCCGCGAGCGCGGCGGGCACCAGTCCGGCGGACAACAGCAGGCGGGGGAGACGCATGACGCACTCCGAGAGGCGAAGCAAACCGCTGGGGATGATTGTAGGGCCGACAGTCGAGTGACGGAATGAGGAATGCGGGGGTGTTACACAGGGGCATGTCTTCGCCGCGACTGAAAGCGCGGTGAGCGTTCAGTCGCGGCGAAGATGAGAGTCCGGGTTGTCCCGGCCACCTGTCGTGGGTATCATTCCGCGGTTTGCAGGAGGCCGTTTCATGCACGTCCGGCTGGCCCTCGTTGCCCTCTCTCTCGGTTCCCTGGCTGCCGCGGGCTGCTTCCGGAGCCTGAAGAAGGACACGGCGTTCGTGAACGACCCGACGGGTAAGGACAAAGTGGTGGCCCCGACCCCGCCGCTGCCCACCGGAAAAGCGCTCACCCCCGCCCCGTCGGCCGGCGGGGTGAAGCCGCCGAAGCTCGAACTCGCCCCCGGCACCCTGCCACCGCTGCCCGGCATGCCCGGCACGCCGTCGAACTCGCCTCCGGTGAGTGTACCAGACGCCCCGAAGGCGGTACCCCGAGACGCCGACGACGAACTGCTGGGGATGGATGACGACCCTCAGCGGAAGGGGATCTTGCAGCGGCTCCGCGAGCGACGTGAGGAGAAGGAGAAGGAAAAGAAGGAGCGGGAGGAGAAGGAAAAGAAGGATCGCCCTGTGCTGCCGCCGGCCGTCGAACCGAAGAAGAGTGAGCCGGACAAGAAGCCGGCCGTCGACCCCCAGAAGGTGGAGCCGGACAAGAAGCTGATCCTGGAACCCGAACCAAAACCGCAGCCGAAGCCGACCGCCTCACCCGGCGACCTGAAGACGGTCCGCGGGCTGGTGGACGAGGCGGCCAAGCGGTTCGTCGCCATCCCGGATTTCGAGTCGAAGCTGACCAAGCGGGAGACGGTGAGCGGGAAGAAGCAGCCGACCGAAGAGATGAGGTTCCTGTTCCGTCAAGAGCCGTTCAGCGTGCGGCTGACCGTCACCGGCGAACACGGTCGCGGGCGGGAAGTGGTGTTCGTGAAGGGGCAGAACAACGGCAAGCTGATCATCGTGACCGGCGAGGGGGACAACCGACTGCTCGGCGCCGGGAAGAAGCTCGAACTGGACCCGGACAACCCGCTCGCCACCAGCCGCACCCGCGGGAAGATCGAGGACTCGGGTATCGGCCGCCCGATCCGCGTGCTGAGCAAGTTCGTCGAGGAAGCGGAGGCGGGCAAGCGGCCGGCGGATTCGATCCGCTCCCTCGGCAAAGTGGAACGCAAGGAGTTCGGTTCACCGGTGGACGGCGTGGAGGTGACGCTCAAGACCTCCGACGACCCACTCATGCCGAAGGGTGGCAAACGGCAGTACTACTTCGACGCCGATCCGAAGTCGCCGTCGTACCGCCTGCCGGTCCTGGTCATCACCTCCGAGCCGGACGGGGCGGAGGTGGAGTATTACTGCTTCACCGATTTCAAAGCGCCGGCGAAGTTGACCGACGCTGACTTCGTGGTGAAGGGGAAACGGTAGTTGTTATGAGAGCGGCCGGGGGTCCGCCGGCCGCCAGCCAGTCACCTCATCCGATAGGGTGGGTTGTACGGGGAGATGCCCATCCCCCACCCCAGGCCGTACCCGCCGCCCCACACCGGCCCGAACCCGATCCCGGATTGCCCGTAGCCGTAGCTCGGACTGTAGCTGTGGTATCCGCGGTAGGTGTACCCGGGACCGCCGTTACTCGCCCCCAGCCCGTACCCCGGGTACATCACCGCGTTCTCCGGATTCGCCCCGAAGTTCGTTCGCCCGGTCGCGTACCCGGACGGATAGGTGGGCAGCGGGTCGGTGAAGAACGGCCGGTCGCGCAGTCGAACGCGGCCTTGAGCTTGAACCTCGGTCGTAAATCCGCCGAGTAGTGCGACGGCGGCGAGAACGAAGGTGCTGCGGGTCATGGGTGAACTCCTGGGGTGTTCTCGTTTTATCGGCCGGTGGCTCGTCGTCAGACCGTCAAACCCCTGCCGCTTTGTCTGCCGTTGCGGCAGTTCGCACGGGCGATCCGCCGAATTGTCAAGACCCGTGGTCGTCGGATGAACTCCGGTTGCGTTCCCGAAGTCGAATGTGCTAGGCTCTTTACCGCCGACGGATCGGGTATAACTCCGCCATCGGCATCATCTTTGCATAAACAGGCCCTTGATGGCTTTTGCGAGGAGTCCCGAGGCGATCCTACCGCCTAGGGTCTTAACGAAGCATGGTCGCCACCGCCGCGATCTCTGATCCGAACACCCGCGAGCGTCCGTACTCGATCCTGGTCACCGATGACGACCGGGGTAGCCGCGAGACGCTGGCCGGGGTGTTGGCGGGCCAGGGGTTCGCGACCAAAACGGCGTCCAGCGGCGAGGAGGCGATCGACATCGTGCGGGTGGAGACCGTCCACCTGCTGGTGTTCGACCAGCACATGCCGCGGATGACCGGGCTGGAGGCGCTCCAGCAGGTGCGGGTGTTCAACGCCCTGCTGCCGGCCCTGCTGGTAACGGCCGACGCCACCCGCGACGTGATCGAGCAGGCCCGGCAGGCCCAGGTGTACAGCGTGCTGCCCAAGCCGGTGAACACCAGCCTACTGTTGCACATGCTCCGGCGGGCGCTGTCCACCGCCTACGGCGGTCCTGTGAACTGACCTCGCGGCCACGACTTTCCCCACCCCTGCGTAACGGAGACCGCGTCGATGAAAGTGACCCCGCTGAACGACAAGATCGTGGTGGAGCGGATGTCCGCGGACGACAAGACGAGCGGCGGGATCATCCTGCCGGATACCGCCAAGGAGAAACCGAAGCAGGGGAAGGTGCTGGCGGTCGGCGACGGCAAGGTGCTGGAGAACGGTAAGCGGGCGACGTTCCAGGTGAAGGTGAACGACAAGGTGCTGTTCACCTCCTACGCCGGGAACGAAGTGACGGTGGACGGGAAGGAATATCTGATCATGACCGAGGACGACATCCTGGCCGTCGTCGGTTGAACCGTCCTGACATCGTACACATCGACGGGTCGTCGGCTCGGTCCGACGATCCGTTCATTTTTTCCGGAATCCGCTTGGCACGGCATTTCGTCACGCATATCATCGACCTACTTTTCGGCACCACCGGAGAGGGGCTGAGAGCTAACCCCGCCGCAGGCCCGTGTCCCGCCGATCCGTTTCTGCGGGGCCGCGTCGGGTGATCCGTCAGCCGTCCCGTCTGAGTCACGTCGTCGCATGGCAGTCAACATCTACGTCGGCAACTTGCCGTGGAGCACCACCGACCAGGAACTGGCCGACATGTTCGCCCAGTACGGTCCGGTGATCAAAGCACAGGTGATCAAGGACCGGGATACCGGCCGGTCCCGCGGGTTCGGCTTCGTCGAGATGCCGACCGAAGAGGACGCCCAACGGGCGATCGACGCCCTGAACAATCAGCCGATGGGCGGCCGTCCGCTGACCGTGAACATCGCCCGTCCGCGGGAGGAGCGGGGCGGCGGTGGCGGGTACGGTGGTGGTGGTGGGCGCGGAGGGTACGGCGGTGGTGGTGGTGGGTACGGCGGCGGCGGTGGCGGGTACGGTGGTGGCGGGGGCGGCCGTCGTGGTGGTGGAGGGGGTGGGTACGGTGGTGGCGGCGGCGGTGGGTACGGCGGCGATCGCTACTGATCCGCACGACCATACTCATAACGAATAAGCGCCCGGCGGTATGACAACCGCCGGGCGGTTCTCTTGTACAGACTCGACTGCCCGTCCCCGTGTGAGTGAGATCACATGGCGACAGAGGAAGCGATCGAAGTCGAAGGCCGCGTCAAGGAAGCCCTGGCGAACACGCAGTTCCGTGTGGAACTGGACATCGGCGGGGAGGTGATCGCTCACATCGCTGGGAAAATGCGGAAGAACTTCATCCGCATCATCCCCGGCGACCGGGTCAAGGTTGAGATCTCCCCCTACGACCTTGGCCGCGGGCGGATCATCTTCCGGGCACGGTGATCGGAATAGACTTAAGCGAAAATCGGCAGTTCGGCACTTTTTTCTTGACTCAGACTGCTCGCGGCACCATCATACACCCTCGTCACCAAGACGGTGACGCACCTCAAACGGCCCACGGAGGGGACAACGATGCTCATCGTGACGGAATCCAAGGCGCAAGGGTGGCGGGCGATCGCGGTACTCGACGGCCGGGGCGAGGCCCTGTTGTACGTCGGCCGGTCGTCCACGCAGGTTCGCGGCGGGTACGCCGAAGCCTATGAGGAACTGCTCGACGACGAAGAACGGGATCTGGTGAGCACGATCAAGCTCCAGCAGTGGCAGGGTGCGCCGGACGCCGGCAAGTGGCACGACAAGGCCGAACTCCGCGTCCCGCAGCCGGCCAAGTCGGTGGTGAAAATGGCCGCGTAATTCGACCACGAAATTCCTACGCAGAACCCGCTCCAGCCCCCGGCGGTCGGCGCGGGTTCTACTCTTTTCTGTCCGGCGTCAGCCGCCGGCGAACTCGGACTCCCACCAACGTGTCCAGTTGGGGGAAGCCAGAAAATGCGGTCCACCCGTCCGTTGCCTACGGGTAACCGCCCGTTCGCCCCTGCGGACCTTGCTTCCGGCCGGTGAGTGGCGAACAATTCATCATTCGACGACGACCTTTGAAGACCGATCGCCGTGCCCGCGGCTCAGGAGGTGTGCGTGAACGCGAACTCGTTCTCGTCGCTGTGCGACGACTTCGGCGTGACGATGCACTTGACCAGTAAGGTGGATCTGCCCACCAGCCGGGACACGGTGTTGCACTTCTACGACTCGGTGCGGCGGCTGTACCCGACCATGACCGACTTCGAGAAGCGGGACGCGAACGAGTACGCGCTGGAGGAAGACCGGGAGGGCGGGAGCTACCGGTTCGTGAACATCGACGGCCGGCGGCTCACCTCCGGGTTCGTCAACCCGCCGGCGGTCGAGGACGCAGACGGCCAGAACGAGAAGTTGCTGGAGATGGCCCCGTACCACCTGGGCGTCCACCCGCTGGACACGGACTCGCTGGACGTGCAGTTCTACTTCGACCTGTTGTACCAGGGGAACCACGACGAGGTGGTGACCGAGGCACTGGCGGCGGACGGGCCGTTCGACTCGCTCTTCAAGCTGGGCGGGGCGCGTGTACTGAATTACCAACCGAGTCTGATGGTGGCACTCGACGACGGCTGTCAGCTCCAGGCCCGGTTGAGCGTCGAAACCCGATCCAGCGCGTACCAGGTGCGGACGGGCAACTTCGGAGAAAGCCCGATCAGTGTGTACTTCACCGTCCGCCAGTTCTGGGGGCGCCAGCCGTTCAAGACGTTCCAGGAGTCGTACCTGAACCAGAGGAGAATTCTGGACGACCTGGTGGCCGAGCACGTGGTGCCGAAGGTGCTCAACCCGTTGCGACAAGTGATCGGCGCGAAGAGTTAAGTGGAACCGGGAACGCAGTGACCGGGTGGGCCTTCATACCCACCCGGTCACGGCGTTCCCGGTTCCAGACATTGTCACTTCTTCCGGTTCTCCAGCTCCTTCGCCACCTCCTTCAGCGACCGGGTGTTGAACACATCGTCCTTCGTCAGCCACCCGCGGCGGGCCACGTCGACCCCGAACCGGGTTAGCTCCAACTCGCCGGTCGAGTGCGCGTCCGGGTTGATGACGAGCAGCACCCCCAGCGCCTTCGCCCGTTTGACGTAGGTCCAATCCAGATCCAGGCGGCTCGGCTGGGCGTTGATCTCGATCATCTTGCCGTGCTCGGCGGCGGTGCGGATCACCCGCTCCAAATCGAGCTTGTAACCCTCACGCCGGAGGAGGAGCCGGCCGGTGGCGTGCCCGAGCATGGTCGTCCGCGGGTGGGACAGGGCCTTGCACACCCGGGCCGTCTGCTCAGATTCGCTCAGCCCGAACAGGGTGTGGACGCTCGCCACCACGTAGTCGAACCCTTCCAGCAGGTCGTCGTCGAAATCCAGTGATCCGTCGGCCAGGATGTCGCACTCGGTGCCCTTGATGATCCGGAACCCCTTCAGCTTCTTGTTCAGCGTGTCCACCTCGGCCCACTGCTGCCGTACCCGGTCCGGGGTCAGCCCGCGGGCCACGTTCAAGGACTGGGAGTGATCACCGACGCCGAAGTAGTCCCATCCGAGTTCCTGACACTTTCGGGCCATCTGCTCCAGGCTGGCGGTGCCGTCGCTGGCGGTGGTGTGGTTGTGAAACACCCCACGGATGTCGGCGTACTCCACCAGCTTCGGCACGGCGTTCTTCTCGGCCGCCTCGATCTCGCCGGTGTCCTCCCGCATCTCCGGCGGCACCCACGTCAGCCCGAGCTGGCGGTACACGTCCGCCTCGTCGGCACACCCCACCAGCTTCGTCTCACTGCCCATCGAGTACTCGTTCAGGCTCCACCCGCGGTCGATCGCCCGCTTCCGCAGCCGTACGTTGTGGCCTTTACTGCCGGTGAAGTGCAGAAAGGCGAACGGGAACTGCTCGTCGGTCACCACCCGTAGATCTGCGTTCAGGGTGATGGTGGACCCGTCCAGCTTCATCTGGGCGACGATGCTCGACTTGGTCGGCCCGTGCCCGGTCACCTGCAACACCTCGGGCATGGACACGAACGCCTGCATCACAGATTCGGGGTCGTCGCTGACCACCAGCAGGTCAATGTCCTTGGCAGTCTCCCGCCGGCGACGAAGACTGCCGCACACTTCGACCTGCTTCACCCCCGGCACCGCCTTCAACTGTTCGACGACGGACGCCGCCAGCACCTCCGCCTGGTCGATCCGCACCCGCTTGCCGACCGTGTCGAGGAACGCGATGCCATCCAATATCTTCTGCTGTGTCTTCTCGCCGAACCCTTTCAGCACGGCCACCTGACCGGCCTCGCACGCCGCTTTCAGCTTGGGGATGGTGTCGACGCCGAGTTCGTCGTGTAGCGCCTTCACCTTCTTCGGCCCGACACCTGGAAGCCGGAGCATTTCAACCAGTCCCGGCGGGACAGACGCCCGTAGGTCTTCGAGGAACGGCAGCCGGCCGCTGGTGACCAGGGTGGTGATCTTCTCCCGCAGGGTGTCGCCGATGCCGCGGATCGACGCCAGCTTGCCACTCGCCACCAGTGCGCGGATGTCACCGTCGATCTGCTGAACGGCCCGTGCCCCGCCGGTGTAAGCCCGCACTTTGAAATCGTTCTCGCCCATGAGCTGGAGTAGGGTGCCGATCTCGTCCAGCGCGGCGGCCTCGTCGTCTTTGGTCATGTGTGGCTCCAAAAAAAGCCGCGGGATCGCCTCCCGCGGCATTGGGTGTCATTCTACCTGCTCACGGCCACCAGTCGGTAGAGTGGTAGGCACACTCCGTGTGCCGTGAGCCAGCAACGGCACACGGAGTG
>CANJKY010000081.1 GCA_947474875.1 Gemmataceae bacterium | reverse complement strand
GGCGACGCGGTGACCACGCTCGTGATGGCGTTCCCTCCGTTCAGGGACGACGACGAGCATTTCGACTAACCTGCCGTTCTCAGTGCAGTTCGCTGTCGCGGCGGCGGGTGTCGCCGTCGTAGATGTCGGTGTCCGGGTGAGCGGTCCGCCACGCCTGCCACGTCGTCCGGGTGACCTCGACCGAATGGTGGGGGAACGACGGGTCGCCCGACCGGAGCGGTTGACCGCTGTCCTGCCGGTAGAGCACCCCGGCGTCCTTGATGAGCATCGTGCTCGCGTCCCCGTCGTTCAGGTATCCGCCGATGCCAATCTCCAGCGGGCTGTCGGCGGAATCACCCTGGTAAGCGGTCACGCAGTGCGAGCGGTCGCAGTACGCGACCGTGATTGGCGTCTCGCCGAACAGGTCGTTGACCACGTGGCAGTTGACGTTGGCCATGGCGGACAGCGCGTATGCCCGGTGCCGGCCGTTCACCGACACGCCGATCACCAAGGCCTGGTCGGGCAGTGTGGTTCGCGAGGCAGCAACCGTCCGCGGGGACTTCACCCCCGGCAGGTCGGCCACTTCGATGGCCGGCGTTCGCCCGCCGGTGAACAGGGCGTACAAGATGACGCCCAGGATGGCAGCCCAGATCAGGATGGGGAAGGCGACGAGCCGCCAGCGACGCGACGAGGGTGGTGTTCCCTTTGCACCTGGTGGCGGAGTGTTCGGATGGTTCATCAGGTGGAGAACAAACCTGGCCGGGTCAGTTGGGTTGGGAATTCTACCCGGTAACGTCGTGGGGGTTGATGAAATCGAACTGAGAAATGCGTGAGAGGCCGCGGCGATTCCCGACACCGATCGAAACCGCCTCTCCGGTCGCGTCACTGGATGAGCAGCACGGGTGCCGAGGCAGCCCACGATTCCTACACTATTACGATCCAGGGTGTGTCGGGCGCTGCAACATCCGGTGCATTCTGCGACACGGCGTATAGTGACATCGGGCTGTCACTGGCAGCATCCCCAACCCCGCTTAACGGTCGGAGCCTGCCCCCCGTCGAACACGAGCAGCCGTCCGATCCGGCCCGCGCACCACGGTCACGCCACGTCGCCGATCACACCTCCGACTGCCTTTCACGCCCACCGCTGACGATCACCCCGCCACCGGTATCTCATGCGAATTCAAGGCCGGTCCGGTTGTAGCGGCCGTCGTGTACGATCTCCCCTTTATCAATTCGGCCCTATGCTCACTTCCTCCAATCACCTGCCTCCGCCGCGCATGGCGGGCGGGAGGTGGAACAGTAGGGGTGACAACCAACATGCTCGCCGGGCGGGGCAAAAACGGTCGGCGTGTCCGCCGGCAGCGTGGTCAGTACAGGGGGTTCACCGTGCCGTCGGGATCCTTGAACACCAGCTTGTTCTGCGTCGTGCTGTAGTACACCGACCCGTTCGGGGCGTCCGTGTCGGAACTGCTAGCCGGGCGAAACGGCCCTTCGAACCGGGCTTCCGCTCCGATATATAACGGGTTGCCGCTTGACCGGAGGTACAATGTCTGGTCGCTCTGTATTAGCGTGTGTCCGTCCTTGTGAGCTTGAACCAGCATTCCGTGCTGGGTTTCTTGGGTTCGACAGTAGATCCTGAACGATGTGGTCCCCGTCATCACGTCGTGCCCGACAGTGAAGTGGTCGGCTCCGACCTGCCGCTTTTCACCACCTGTATAGGCCGACTGGTCCGGGCAATTCGACCGTAGGGCGAACACGTCGGTGTCGCACCCGATCGTCACAGGCACCCCGTATCCTCCCCACCCGCCAACGTCGAACGCCTCAGTGCTGATCGCCCGCCGCGAACCCGCCCACCAGCGGTTGTTCGGATTCTGCACGATGAGGGTATGCGACTCTGTTACCGCGTAGGCGGCGCCCGGCTTGTAGTAGCTCTCGAACGCCGACCACGCGGCCATCTTGGCAGCATCTTCAACCCCGCCCGCGCCAGCGTTCCATCCCCACGCCATCACTACGTCCGGTGTGTCGCTCGCCGGGTTAGTGAACGCCCCGCAGTGCAGGTTCCAGTTTGGCAAAGTCTCCGGCCGCCATGATTTGATCTGCTGGTAGTAATGCTGGGTACCGGCCGGCACCACCTGGGCATATGCCGCGTCCGTCACGGGCGTTTCGCCCACCACCACCCCGGGTGGGTAGTACGTCAGCCCCGCCCCGGCCACTTCCGCCAGCGCCGGCAGCAAATCGGCAGCGGGGATCTGCATCCACTCGCCCACCGACACGTCCAAAAGCGGAAAACGGTCAGTGGCTGTGACCGAGTCGACCAGGTCGTCCATCTTGGCGTTCATCAACTCCTCCAGCTAATCGGATCGGCCAGCGGGGGCGGCTGCCAGCCCACCCGAGGAGGCGGTCGGATCGGGTGAACCACAGGTCGAACCGTCAAGAGATGTAGGTCATGACGCGTCCGGGTGTTGAGAAGTTCCAGAACCCCCCATCTTCGCCGGCTTCTTCGTTGCCCCGGTGGGGGAGGTGGGCGGGCGGTCTCGCAACGCCAACCGCCGGCAATTCGGGCACAGGCGGGCGTGCGGGGAGCGGGTGCGGCCGGTGCCGCACCGCGCGCACGGTCGGCCGGTCACGGTGCCGGTGATTTTCGGCCGCTTTCGTGGCAGCGACGTTTGCTCGGGTTCGGTCACGACGGCCCTCGGGTTAAGGGGCGGAGTGTACCCGTACGCCGCGGACAGGTGCTGAGAGCGGGGTGAGAGCCGCGGACGTGCGCAACACAGAGGTGGACAACCAGACAGTAGGTGGGCGGGCGACAGCGCGGGTATGCGGCCGACCACGACAGGCCACGCGAGACACGAGACGGGGATCGGCGGGCGGGCTGGAGGGAAATGAGGGCCGTGTCCGCCGGAGGCCGGCGCGATCGTCGCGCCGGCCTCTGGCGGCGAAGGCTGTTACTTGATGAACAACATCTCCTGGTACGTCGGCAGCGGCCACAGGTCGTCGGCCACCATCGTTTCCAGCGAGTCGGCGGCGGTGCGGAGGTCGGCCATCTTCGGCAGCACGTGGTCGCGGAAGTGCTTGGCGTGGTCGTAGGGGGTGCCGTCCGCGTGGTGCCCGTGCGCCTTCTCCAGGGCGGCCAGCGCCTTCTGGAAGGTGGTGAGCGCGGCGGTCAGCTCCTTCAGGTGGTCCACCTGGGCGGACGCATCCACCCCGGCCGCCTTGGCCGCGTTCACCGCCGTCGCCACCTGCCCCTGGTACCGCACGGCGGCGGGCAGGATCATCGTCTTGCCCATGCTGAGCATCAGGTTAGCCTCGATGTTCACCGTCTTCACGTAGCTCTCGCAGAAGATGGTGTATCGGGCGTTCAGCTCTCGCTCGCTCAGCACCTTGTACTTGCCGAACAGGTCGATGGTGTCCTTGCGGATGAGCGTGGGGATGGCGTCCACCGTGTTCTTCAGGTTCGGCAGCCCCCGCTTCTCCGCCTCCTTGTGCCACTCCTCGCTGTACCCGTCGCCGTTGAACACCACCTTCTTCGACTCCTTCAGGATGCCCGGCAGCAGGTCCTGGATGGCCTTGGCCAGCGGCTTCCCGCCCTTGGTGTCGCCCTCCAGCTTGGTGGCGATGAAGTCCAGGCTCTCGGCCACGATGGTGTTCAGCACCACGTTCGGCCCGCTGATGCTGAAGCTGCTGCCGACGGCCCGGAACTCGAACTTGTTGCCGGTGAACGCGAACGGGCTGGTGCGGTTGCGGTCGCCGGCGTCCTTCGGCAGCTTGGGCAGCACACTCACGCCCACCTCCATGAACCCGCCCTGCTTGGTGCTCTTCAGGTCGCTCCGCTCCAACTGGTCCATCACGTCCTGGAGTTGGTCACCGAGGAAGATGCTGATGATGGCCGGCGGGGCCTCGTTCGCCCCCAGCCGGTGGTCGTTGCCGGCGCTGGCCACGCTCACCCGCAGCAGCTCCGGGTATTTGGCGACGGCGCGAATCACCGCCACGCAGTACACCAGGAACTGGGCGTTGTCGTGCGGGGTGTCGCCGGGGTTGAGCAGGTTCTCGCCGGTGTCGGTGGACATGCTCCAGTTGTTGTGCTTGCCGCTGCCGTTAATGCCGGCGAACGGCTTCTCGTGCATCAGGCACACCAGGTCGTACTTCTCGGCCGTCCGCCGCAGCACGTCCATGGTCAGCTGGTTGTGGTCCGTGGCCAGGTTGCTGTCTTCGAAGATGGGGGCGATCTCGTACTGGCTGGGGGCCACCTCGTTGTGCCGCGTCTTCACCGGGATGCCCAGCTTGAACATCTCGGCTTCGGCGTCGGCCATACACGCGATCACCCGCTCGGGGATGGTGCCGAAGTACTGGTCCTCCAGCTCCTGGCCCTTCGGCGGCTTGGCCCCGAACACGGTGCGACCGGCGTTCAGCAGGTCCGGGCGGGAGTAGACGAAGTTCTTGTCGATCAGGAAGTATTCCTGCTCCGGGCCGACGGTGGTGTACACCTTCTTGGCCTCGGTGTTGCCGAACAGTCGCAGGATGCGGAGCGCCTGGGTGCTGAGCGCCTCCATGCTCCGCAGCAGCGGCGTCTTCTTATCCAGCGCCTCGCCCGTCCACGACACGAACACCGTCGGGATGACCAGGGTGGCCCCGTTCGGCGTCTCCCGGATGTACGCCGGGCTGGTCGGATCCCAGCCGGTGTACCCGCGGGCCTCGAACGTCGCCCGGATGCCGCCGCTCGGGAAGCTGCTGGCGTCCGGCTCGCCCTTCACCAGCTCCTTGCCGCTGAACTCGGCGATGGCCGCGCCGGTGCCGGTCGGGTTGAGGAAGCTGTCGTGCTTCTCGGCCGTCAGCCCGGTCATCGGCTGGAATAGGTGGGTGTAGTGCGTGGCCCCGTGCTCGATCGCCCAGTCCTTCATCGCGCTGGCCACCGCGTCGGCGACGGTCGGGTCGAGCGGCACGCCCAGCTTGATCGTTTTCTGCAAGGCTTTGAACACCGGCTTGGGCAGGCGGGCCTTCTGCTCCTCCTCGTGGAACACGTTCACCCCGAACAGGTCCTTGATGTGCTCGGTGCGGAAGTCCAGGTTGTCCAACTGGTGGTAGGTGCTGGCGATGGCCTGGATCGCCTGCTGGCGTGCGTTCATACCCATCCGGGTGCGCTCCGAAAAAGAGGAAGGAACGGACTGTGTGGGGTGCGGACGCGCCAGGATCGGGCCGCCGTGCGGCAGGCTGGTTGGGCTAGTCCGGGAGAGGATAGGTGCGTTATAAGCCGGGCAATTTCGCCGGCAAGCCACCAGGAGCAGGAACCACCATGCGACGCATCGCCATCCTCAACCAGAAAGGCGGGGTCGGCAAAACCACCACCACCGTCAACCTCGCCGCCGCCCTCGCCGCCGCCGGCTACCGGGGGTGTGTGCTGGATCTGGACCCCCAGGCGCACGCCACCACGCACCTGGGGTGCGAGCCGGACGGCAGCGGGCCGAGCCTGTACGACGTGCTGGTCAGCAACCGGCCACTGGCCGACGTGCGGAAGCAGGCGGACGACAACCTGTGGCTGTGCCCGGCCGACATCAACCTGGCCGCCGCCGAGGTGGAGCTGGCGGGGGTGGTCGGGCGGGAGGTGATCCTGCGGGAGGCGCTCGCTCAGGACTCGACGGACTTCGATTACATGCTGATGGACTGCGGGCCGTCGCTCGGCGTACTCACCCTGAACGCGCTGGCGGCGGCGGACGAGGTGGTCATCCCGCTCCAACCGCACTTCCTCGCCCTGCACGGGCTGAGCAAACTGCTCGAAACCACCGCTATCGTCGCCCGCCGCATCAACCCGCGGTTGAAAGTCACCGGCGTGGTGGTGTGCCTGTTCGACACCCAGACGAAGCTGGCCCACGAGGTGGTGGCCGACCTGACCGCGTTCCTGGACAAGTCCCGCGGTCAACCGGTGCCGTGGGCCGACGCCAAAGTGTTCGACACCAGAATCCGCCGCAACGTGAAGCTGGCCGAATGCCCGAGCTTCGGCAAGAGCATATTTCGGTACGCCCCGACGTGCCCCGGCGCCACCGACTACGCCGCCCTCGCCAACGAGGTGGCCGGCTGCGTGGACGTCGGCCCGGCGGCCGTGCCGGAGACAATGCCGGTGCCGGTGGCGGCGAATCTCGAACCCGCGGCGGCGTGAGCGGATAGACTGCACCGGGTGCGTTTCTCCCCAACAACGGAGCCGTCCCGATGCCCAACTACGACGACCGCGACCGCAACGACCGCCTTGATGACCCGGGCGATCGCCCCGGCCGCGGCGACCGCCCGGCGAAGAAGAAAAGCGCCCTGCCGGTGATCCTGATCATCCTGGGGGTGATCGGGGCGGTGTGCCTGGGCGCGTGCGGCTTCGGCGGCTACTGGCTGTACGGGCAGGCGAAGGCAGTGGTCGAACTGGCGGACGGGTTCCTCGTCAAGGTCGGCTCCGGCGACACCGCCGGGGCGTACGCGCAGACCTCGGCGGGGTTCAAGTCGAGGTACACCCAGGAGCAGTTCGCCGCGAACATGAAGAAGGCGCGGCTGACCGAGTTCCAGTCCGTAGCCTGGACGGGCAACCAGAGCAACCGGCAGAACAACACCGGCACGGGGGAGTTGACCGGCACCGCCACTCTGAAAGACGGCACCACGACCCCCGTGACGATCCGCCTCGCGTTCGACGGCAAGACCTGGTCCGTGGATGATGTGACGGCGGGCGGTGGGACTGCCGCGGCCGGCGGCGAACGGCCGACGGTGCCGTCCGAAGCGGACCTGAAGAAGCTGATCAACCGTGACATGGCCGCGTTCCACCGTGCGGTCAAGGCGGACGACTTCACCGCGTTCCACGCCGGGCTGTCGAAGCAGTTCCGGGAGCAGAAGACGGCGGCCGAACTGAAGGACAACTTCCACGTGTTCGTCGAGAAGGGGATCGACCTGTCGGCGGTGGAGAAGGTGGTGCCGACGGTGACGAAACCGGCCGCCGTCGACGGCGACGGGGTGATGCAGGTGGAAGGCCAGTACAAGTCCCAGCCCGCGAACATCCTGTTCAAACTGAAGTACGTGCCCCAGGACCGGGAGTGGAAACTGCTCGGCATCGACGTGGAGACGAAGGCGTCGGACTGACGACCCGCAGCCCTCATATCATGCCGGCATGATCTCAATCTCGGTGAAGAACCAGCAGGAACTGGTCGAACTCGACTACCAGGGGCTGAAGGCCGCCGCCACGGCCGTCCTCGCAGGGGAGGGCGTGGCGGCGGCCAAGGTGACGTTCGCCGTCATGGACGACGCCACCATTCACATGCTGAACAAGCGGCACCTGAACCACGACGAGCCGACCGACGTACTCACCTTCCCGTACTCCGCGGCGGACGCCAAGAAGTTGGAGGGGGACATCGCCATCGGGGCGGGGGTGGCGAAGCGGGAGGCGGACGAGCGGGGGCACCCGGTCCACGTCGAGCTGTGCCTGTACGTCATCCACGGCTGCCTGCACCTGTGCGGGTATTTCGACAAGACCGACCGGGACAAGCGGAAGATGAGGGCCAAGGAGCGGGAGTACCTGACGAAGATCGGCCTGCCGGACATCGTCGAGGACGAGCAATGATCCAGCAGATCAGCCCGACCGCCGTGAAGGCCAAGCTCGACGCCGGCGAGCCGGTGGTGCTGGTCGACTGCCGCCAGCCGGAGGAGTACGCCCTCTGTCGGATCGAGGGCAGCACCCTCATCCCGCTCGGCGAACTGCGGGAG
Organism: Gemmataceae bacterium; assembly: GCA_947474875.1. GTDB lineage: Bacteria > Planctomycetota > Planctomycetia > Gemmatales > Gemmataceae > JALHQU01. The sequence continues at coordinate 1,571 of CANJKY010000081.1, read as the reverse complement.
CGGGCCGGTGAGATCGAGCCGGCCGCCGACGCGCTCGTGGTGGTGTATTGCCACCACGGGGTGCGAAGCCTGACCGGGGCGGTGATGCTGACGCAAGCCGGCCTGACGAACGTGGCGTCGATGGCCGGCGGCATCGAGGCGTGGAGCGTGCAGGTGGACCCGCGCGTGCCGCGCTACTAAGCCGCTTCCGCAGTCCGGTTGAACCGCCGCGCCACCAGTACAAACGCCCCCGCCACCACCAGTAGCAGCACCGCCAGGAACAGGAAGTACCCCTGGGCGGTGGCGAACTGCGGGATGGGGAAGAACTCCACCTTGTACAGCTCGAACATCGGGGCCTTCACCACTTCGCCCGGCTTCACGGTGTTCGGGTACGTCTTGGCCAGTTGTGACGACAGCAGGTTGGCGAAGAAGATGGGCACGAACCACACGGCGGTGATGAAGCTCTTCATCGACTTCGGGGCGGCGGTGTACGCCAGTTCCAGCCCGGTGACGGAGATGAGCACCTCGGCCAGCGTCAGGGACACGTAGGCGGACAGTTGCCACCCGACCGACACTCGGTGGATCGACCCGTCCGCGTGGGTGGCCATCGCCCCGGCAAGCGCGTGCAGCCCGCACGCCCCGGCGGTGAGCAGGAACCCGGCGGTGATCTTGTCCGTCGGCCGCACCCGCACCCCCAGTGCGGCCAGCCGGGAGAACAGCATGTTGAGCAGCGGGACGAAGCAGATGATGAGGAACGGGTTGGCCGACGCAAGGCTCTCGGGCGGAATCCGCCAGGCGGTTTTGCCGTTGATCGGGAACGGGGTGGTGACGTCGACGTCGAGGTAGTCGCCGGCAAAGTAAATCCAGGTGGTCGCCTTCTGGTCGAACACGAGCCAGAAGAACAGGACCAGGGCGAACAGCCCGCCCAGCCGTCCGACCACCCGCCACTTGTCCGCCGCCGGGGTGGGGTCCGGCTCGCGGTTCGCCCCGATCGCCTCCCGGGCGTAGAACGGCTTGCCGACGGTGAAGATGACCAGCGCCACCGCCATGAGCGCCGCCGGGAACAGGAACCCGGCCAGGTAGCCGGTCTTCGGGTCGGTGAGGGCCTTCGTCTCCGCGTCGTACCCGCCGAAGTAGTCGCGGATCAGCGGGCAGATCTGGTAGGCCAGCAGCGAGCCGACGTTGATGGCCATGTAGAAGTAACCGAACGCCCGGCTGCGGAGCAGCTCCTGTCCCGGCCGCTGCTGGTCGTAGGTCATCCCCATCAGGGTGGAGATGTTTGGTTTGATGACCCCGCTGCCGAACGCCAGGATCACCAGCGCCACGTACATGAGCGTCAGGTCGCCCATGCCGATCAGGATTTGCCCGATCACGTACGGCACGGCGAACAGCACGATCGTCCAGTACTTGCCCAGGAACCGGTCGGCGATGAACCCGCCGATTAGCCCGGTGGCGAAGCACCCGGCCATGTACAGGTGGACGACCTCGCTCGCCTCCGACTTCTCCTTGCCGAACACCAGGATCAGGTAGGTGGCAAGCAGCCCCCGCATGCCGTAGAAGCTGCACCGCTCGGCCAACTCGCCGAAAAAGAT
>CANJKY010000080.1 GCA_947474875.1 Gemmataceae bacterium | reverse complement strand
TCTCCCCGGCGGCACCTCGTAACTCACCCACCCGGCCCGCTCGCACAACTGCTGGACCCACGGCGACCGCCACGGGTTCCACGCCGGGTAGAACACGCTCAGCACCGACAGCCCGAGCAACACCGCCGCGACCGCCCGGCCGGTTCGCCATCGCCCGATCCGGTCCGCGGCCGGGGCGGCACACAGCACCCACAGCGGGATGAGCCAGAACAGCCACCGCGGGCCACTCGTGTTGCCCCCGTAGTTGTAGCTCTGCGTCCGGGTGAGATAGAAGCCGAACACCACCGCGGACACCACCAGCGTCATCGGCCCGATCAGGGCCGGGGTGACCACCCGCTCGGCCGGGGCGACCGCCCGACCCAGCACATTCAAGACGTGCCGGCCGGCCGATTTCATCAACCCGATGGCCCCGACCAGCGAGAGCAGGAACGCCGGCGTCAGGCTGAACCACCCGTGGTGCCCGAGCAGCAGGTGGAAGGCGTACACGTGGGTCGGTTCCTGGTTAAAGTCGATACCTGGCACGAATTGCCCGGCTCTCACCAGCTCCCAATTCTTCCAGTGGCTGCCGGGGTAGTCGTACCACGGCCCGCCGAAGTCGGAGTACGCCGGCAGGAGTTTTCCGAGGGCGGCGTAGTTGCACACGAACTGAGCCGCGACGGGGACGAGCATCGACGGCAGGAAGAACAGCAGTGTCCGACCCGGTCGCACCCATGCCAGCGGCACGAATAGGGCGGCGGTGAGCGCTGCCGCCGGCAGGTCAAGGCACGAGGTCAGGCCGGCGAAGAGACCACTGGCGGCCAGCTCGCCGGCCAATTCGGGGCCGGACTCGCGGCGCAGCAGCGGGTACACGGCGAACAGGGCGCCGTACGCCGCCGGGTTGTGGTTGTTCAGCGTCGCCCCAAACGTGAGCAGGAACGTGCCGAGCGCCCCGAGGGTGAACGCGAACAGCCGGCCGAAGTCGGTCGTGCCGAACCGCTCGATCAGGTTCGCCAGGAGCCACAAGTAGATTGCGAACGGCAGCACGTTCACCGTCAACAGGATGACCCCGACCACCAGCCATTTGTCGCGGACGATACCCCAGCCGAACGCCTGCTTCAGCACCCAGTATTCGCCGGCCAGCACGGTCGAGAGCAGAGGCGGCTTGCTCGAGTAGAACTCGCCGGTGGCCGGGTTCATCACCTTGTCGAGCGACTGGTAGTCGTTCTCGAAGATGATGCCGGTGTCGTCGAACGGCGGGGTCGCGTTGGGGTGATCCTCACGCCGGCCGACGACGTAGGTGCCCTCGTCCACCAGCGCCCGGATGGTCGCCCACCGCGACCGGTCGTTCGAGCTGAAGAACGGCGACGGCTCGGGCCGGAGTTCCGGCCACTTGCGGGTCGGATGGTCGGGCCGTTCCGCCCCGAAGCTCCAGTCGTACGGCGGGGCGTACCGGCTCGGCTCGAACACGTTCTCCGCGCCGACGATCTTCGCCGCCGTCACGAACACCGCCACGGCCCCGACCAGCAGGTACACGGTGCGGCGGACGGCGGCGGTCGGGTCGGCGGGGAGGGTCATGGGTTCGCGGCGGGGGGCGTGCGGTCCTGGATACTGTACGGCGGCTCCTGCGACGGGTCGCGGTCCACCACCAGTTCAGCCAGCAGCCCGGCGATCACCAGTTGCGAGCCGAACAGCAGCAGACCCACGGTGAACACCGCCCCGATCAGTTGCGAGAACTGCCCGCCTCCGGCGTCGGGCCAGATCAGCCGCAGCAGCCAGTTCGCCACGAGCACCAGCAGCCCGAGGAAGCCGAGGGCGAGCGGCACCAGCCCGAGCCGGCCGAGGAAGTGCTGCGGGCGGTCGCCGTACCCGGTGAGGAACTGCACCGAGATGAGGTCGAGGAACCCGCGGGTGAACCGCCGCCAGCCGTACTTCGACCGGCCGTACTTCCGCGGGCGGTGGTGGATCACCAGTTCGCCCACCCGGTACCCCTTCTCGGCCGCCAGCACCGGCACGAACCGGTGCAACTCGCCGTACAGCCGCACGCTCCGCACCACCTCCGCCCGGTACGCCTTGAACCCGCAGTTGTGGTCCCGCAGTGTCACCCCGGTCAGCCCGCTCACCAGCCGATTGAACACCCGGCTGGGGAACACCTTGTGCCACGGGTCGTGGCGGACCTGTTTGAACCCGCTGGCCACGTCCAGCCCGCCGCGGATGGCGTCGACGAACCGCGGGATCTCGGCCGGGTCGTCTTGCAAGTCGGCGTCCAGGGTGAGCACGATCTCGCCAGTTGCCTCGCGGAACCCGGCCGCCAGCGCCGCCGCCTTGCCGAAGTTCCGCCGGAACTTCACCCCCCGCACCCGTCCGTCCGCCTCCGCCAGTTTGCGGATTTCCTGCCACGACCCGTCCGTGCTGCCGTCGTCCACGAACACCACTTCGAACCGCCAGTCGGCCGTCTGCTTCGCCACCGCGTCGATCTCGGCGAACAGCGGGGCCAGGCTCTCCCGCTCGTTGAACACCGGCACGACGAGCGACAGCACCCCGGCCACCGGGGCCGGGCGGGGGGACTGAGGTTGGGAGTCGCTCGTCACGCGGAAACCTCCCCGCTGCCCCCCCTCTCCCCCTGGGGAGAGGGGCGCCAAGAATAACCCCGCCATCGCCACCACCTCGAACGCCGTCCACACTACTCTTAGTGCCAGCGCCACCGCAGCCGCCACCGGCCCGGCCGCGGGTTCGCTGACAGCCAGCTGTCGCTCCAGCACCGTTTGCAACGCCCACTCGCGGGCACCCACCCCGGCCGGCGACACCAGCACCACGAACCCGATCACATACGCCAGGCTCACCCCGGACAGGTCTTGTAGGAAGGTCGTGGCGGAGAGCGGCGGCGGGTCGGTACACAGCCCGCAGGTGGTCAGCCACAGACTCAGCCCGAGCAGGCACCAGCCGACCGTCGCCTGGGCCATCCCCTGCGCCAGCAACAGCAGCGACGGCACCGGCACCGCCGGGGCGTCCGGGCCACGGTACTTGTTCGCCACCCGCCGGACCAGCCGGTTCAGCCCGAGCAGGGCGAGCGGCAGCAGCGCCAGCCCGAACAACCCGTACCGCTGGAGTTCGCTAAGCCCGTCGGCCAGCCCGGACCAAGGCAGCAGGCACACGCCCAGCACCGCCCCCGCCGCCATGTTCGTCAGCGTCTCGTACACTCCGGTGACGAGGACCACGGTCGGCCGGACGTCCGTCCCGCGGAGCAGCAACACCCGCAGCACCAGCACCCACGCCTTGCCCGGCACGTATTTGCCGATTTGGCTGACGAAGTACGCCCGCACCCCAGCGAACCACGACACCGCCACGCCCTGTCCGCGGAGCAGTTGCCACCAGAACGTGCCCCACAGCGTGTGGCAGGCGAGGTACAGCAGCCCGGCGGGGATCAGGTAACCGACGCGCAGGGAGGTCCGCTGGCCCAGCCTCGGGTCGGACAACAGCCCGGTGAACCACCACCCGACCGCCACCAGGATGACGACCGCCAGGAGCGCCTTGAGCGCGTACAGCAGCCGTTTGCGACCTGGCGACATGACGGCGATTGTAGGAAGTGCTACGCCCTCGGCCGGCCGGCCGAGGGGTTTCATTCGCCGTTGCCCGCACTCTTCGGCCCGATAGCATCAACAGTTCAGGAACTGACGCCCCCCAGGACGCGACCGATGAGCGAGTCTGCCACCCCGATGCCGCAACCCGAACCGCAGCCGCAGCCGCAACAACCTGCGCCGCAAGCCGCCCCGCAGGCCCCTGCCCCGCAGTACGGCCCGCCGAAGCCGGGCGGTCCGCGGCCGGGCGGCGGTGGTGGACGGAGCGGCTTCCCGCAGACTCGCTCGGGCGGCGGCGGCCCCCGGGGGGATCGCCCGCGGAACGACGGCTCCATTCCCATGCCGCTTGACCGCAAGGACTTCGCCGCGTCCAAGCCGAATAAGCGGCAACTGGACGCGGACATCGAGGCAGAGTTGGCCGCGGCGATGGGCAGTATGGACGTGACCGCCGCGCTGGGCAACGCTGAGACGCAGCAGAAGCCGGTGGGCACTGCGGCCGCGGTCAGTCTGCCGGGCGGGCGGAAGCGGGGCACGGTGGTCAGCATCCACGGCAAGGACGTGTTCGTTGACGTGCCCGGCGGCCGTAGCCAGGGCGTGTTGCCCATCCTCCAGTTCGAGGGGAAGACGCCCAAAGTCGGCGACACCGTCGAGTTCAGTATCGAGCGGTACGACCCGGCCAACGGGCTGCTCATCCTCACCATGACCGGCGCCGCCCAGCAGGTGTCCGACTGGTCGAGCGTGGCCCTGCACATGATCGTCGAGTGCAAGGTGACCGGGGTGAACAAGAACCGCACCGGGCTGCTGGTGGAGGTGAGCGGGATCAAGGGGTTCATGCCCATCAGCCAGATCGACCTGGGGCGGGTGGAAGACCCGGACCAATTCATCAACCAGACGTTGAAGGCGGAGGTGATCGAACTGGACCGGGCGGAGCGGAACCTGATCCTTAGCCGCAAAGCGCTCCAGGAGCGGGAGCGGGAGGCGCAGCGGGAGAAGTTCTGGGCGGAGATCGAGGTCGGCCAGACCCGCACCGGCACGGTGCGGAACCTGCAGCCGTTCGGCGCGTTCGTGGACCTGGGGGCGGCCGACGGCCTCATCCCGGTGTCCGAGATGGCGTGGAAACGGATCAATCACCCGAACGAGGTGCTGACCATCGGCCAGCGGGTGGAGGTGGTGGTGAAGCGGCTGGACCCGGACGCCCGGCGGATTTCCCTTTCGCTCAAGCAACTGCTGGCGAACCCGTGGGACGCCTTCGCCGCCAACAACCGGCCCGGCGCCCGCATCAAGGGCACCGTCACGCGGATCACCGAGTTCGGCGCGTTCGTCGAACTGGCCCCCGGCATCGAGGGGCTGATCCACATCTCCGAACTGAGCACCGACCGGGTGCGGCGGGTGCGGGACGTGGTGACGGAAGGCCAGGAGGTGGAGGTGCAAATCCTCAACCTGGACCCCGAGGCGAAGCGAATCGCACTGTCGCTGAAGACGCTCCAGGCCGGGGCAGAAGCGGCTCAGGAGGCGGCCGAAGACGCCGAACAGGAAGCGGACCGGGCCGCCGCCGCCGAGCGGCTGGCCAACCGGCCGATCAACCCGAACCTGCGGGGTGGCATCGGTTCGGCCCGAATCGTACTGCCGGGCGGGGGTCAATGATGCTCCCCCTCCTTCGCGACCTGATGGCCCACGCCGAGTGGGCGAACGCCGTGTTCTTCGGCCAGTGGGCGAAGTCGCCGGCCCGCGACCATCAGGAGCTACGGCGGCGGGTGAAGCACGTGTACGACGTGCAGACGGCGTTCCACGCCATGCTCTGTGGCAAAGGCCCGGCGTGGCCGGCGGACACGGTACCGGCGTTCGACGAACTGAAGGCCGAAGCCCAGGCCGGCCACACCGCCATGCGGTTGTTCGTCACCGGGCTGGAGGACGCGGACCTCGCCCGCACCATCAACCTGCCGTGGTTCAAGAACCCGTCGTGCGACGTGTCCGTCGCCGACGGGATCGTGCAGGTGGCGATGCACTCCCAGCACCACCGCGGGCAACTGATGACCCGGCTGAAGGACTTCGGCGGGGAGCCGGCGAACGTGGATTACGTGATCTGGCTGTGGAAGTCGAAGCCGGCGGCCGACTGGGCGTAACCGGTCAGCACTGCGAGTCCGCCTGCTGCACCCGATACCGGCCGACGCTCACCACCCCAGACCCGGCCGGGTCGCGGTTCGCCCTCAGCACGCGAACGTACACCGCGTGCCCGGCGACCTCACCCACCTGCGGGAACTGGACGAACACCCGGTCGGCGTGGACCTCGGCCGGGGTGACGAACCGCACCCCGCCCACCGACACGTCACGGGTCAGTCCGTCGATCCCGCGACCGATCTCCCCGTCCGGGAACAGCGGGTACACACGGACCGGCAGTTCGGCCGGGTGCCGCGGGTGAATCCGTCGCTCCTCCAGGTTCTGGAGTTGGCTGCGGATCTGCGACAGGATGGTCGGTATGTCGGTCAGTGCGGTGCGGACGAACGCGTCGTCCGGCCGGCCGAACAGGGTGGCCGTGGCGGTCACCTCCACCGCCGGCGGGGTGGGCAGGTGGACGACCACCTCCAGCCCGCCGACCACCACCGCCGCTTTCCCCGGCTTCGGGGCGGGTTGACGCACCTCCCGCCGCAGCACCACGCGGGCCGCGTCGGTCTGTCGGGCCGACAGCCCCCACCGCTCGGCCACCACCACCAGCTTGTACGGCATCATGGCCGGCGGGATGGTGGACAGAAACCGCACCACCTGGGCGGCGGCCGCCGCGGCCTGGATTTCGGGGGTGGGGTGCCTGCCGCACGCCGCCCGGATGACCGCCTCGGCGAACTCCCGCGGGGACAAGTCCGGCGTGCGTTCCGCCCGCGGCCGCGGCCGGTGTAAGTCGTCCACCCGCATCACCGGGAACAGGTCGGCAAACGGGTCGTCCACCACCGGCGGGGGGGCGGGCACCCGATGTACCCCCGCCCGCTGCGGGCGGGTGCCCCGCGTCGGCTGGGTCGGGGTCTCGGCCTGCGGGTCGGGGCTGGCGGCCGCCGGGAGGGGCGGCCCGGCGGTGAAGACGACCGACTGGAACAGGGACAGGCGGTCGGAGGCGGTCAGCTTCCGCACGAAGTCCGAACACGTCGGGAAGCGGTCGGCCGGGTCTTTGGCCAGCGCCCGTTCGACCGCCGTGCGGTCGGACTCCGGCAGGGCGGTCAGGTTGGGCACCCCGCGGACGTGCTGGAGCATGAGCTGCTGGGCGGACTTGCCGGGGTACGGGTACGAGCCGGTGAGCAGTTCGACGTACATGAGCGCCAGGCTGTACTGGTCGGACCGGATGTCCACCCCACCCATCAGCACCTCGGGGGCGGTGTACTTGGGGGTGAAGCCGCCCCGCGTCTGTTCCCCGCCCCGGTTCGCCCGCCGCACCAGCCCGTAGTCACCCACCTTCGCGTGGCCGGCCACCAGGAAGATGTTCTCCGGCTTCACGTCCAGGTGCTGAAGCCCGTACTTCGCCCCCATGGTGTCCAGTGCTTCGGCCGCCTCCCGCATGTACCCGAGCAACTCCTCCCGCGGGATCCCGCCCCCCCCGGCGGTGTAGCACTCGCGGTACCGGTCGAGCAACTGGCAGTCGGCCAGTTCCATCACCATCGCCAGGTCTTCGCCCACCACTTCCACCCGCTCCAGGGTGAGCAGGAACGGGTGCCGAATGGCCCTGATCTGCTCGAACGCGCTCATCTCCTGCCGGAGCGCGTCCCCGTCGGTGGTGGCGACGAACTTGATCGCCTTGAGCAGCCCGCCCGGGGCCTCGCACTTCCACACCTCGCCGAACCCGCCGCGGCCGAGCCGGGCGATCAGCCGGTACCCGGGGATCGGTTCGTCCCCCGGCTGCTTGGCGACGGCGTCGGCGGTGAGAAGTAAGTCGTCCACTCGGCCTACCCATACGCCGGGCCGCGGCGACAGCCGGCCGCCGCGATCCGACGCGAGACTTCGACCGGAGTAACGATAGTACACGAACTAGCCACGTGCCGCGAAGTGCAAGCGGTCAGCCGAACTTGTCCGGGAGCAGCAGGCCGGCCGGGTTCTGGAGGTGGCGGATGACGGCGTTGCCGAACGTCGCCCCGATCGCCCCGTCCAGCACCCGGTGGTCGAACGAGAACGACAGGTACACCAGGTCGGCCGGTCGCACGCCCCCGGCAGCGTCGAACACCGGCCGCTTCACCACCTTGCCGACGCCGACGATGCCCACCTCCGGCGAGTTGATGATCGGGGTGGAGATCAGCCCGCCGATGTTTCCGATGGAGGTGACGGTGAACGTGCCCCCTTTCAGGTCGTCCAGCTTCGATTTGCCGGCCCGCGCGTCGGCGGACAGCCGCTCGATCTCGGTGGCGACGGCGGCCACGTCCCTCTTGTCCACGTCCTTCACCACCGGCACGATCAGCCCGTTCGGGGCGGCCACCGCCACCCCCACGTTGTACCGGTCGTGCAGCGTCACCTCCTGGGCGGCCTCGTCGAACGTGGCGTTCACCACCGGCACTTCTTTGAGCGCCCTCGCCACCGCCTTCACCACGAACGGCAGGTAGGTCAGCCGCACCCCGGCCCGGGCGAACGTGTCCTTCAGTTGCGCCCGCAGGCGGACCAGGTCGGTCAGGTCGCACTCGTCGATGTAGGCGTAGTGGGGGATGTGCCGCTTGCTTTCGATCATATGCTCGGCGATCTTCCGCCGCAGGCCGACGAGTTTGATGCGGGTGCCGGGCTTGCCCAGATCGAGCGGCGGGCCGTCCGGCTTCTTAGGGGCGTCGGTCGGGGTGCCGGCCGGCCGCAGGAACTGGGCCAGGTCGTCGAGCAGCACCCGCCCGCCGGGGCCGGACCCGCGGACCCGGCCGAGGTCGACGCCGAGCTTACGAGCCAGGTGCCGCACCGACGGGGCGGCGGCCACGGTCGCAGAAGTGGTCGCAGCCGGGATCACGTTCGGTCGCCCGTTCGCCGCACCCGACCCTGTGGTCACACCGGACAGTTCGCCGCGGACCACCGGCATTCTCACCCCGGCCCCGACCAGTTCCGGCTCGGGCGTGGCCGCGGCGTCGGCCGTGTACCGCATCACCAGTTGGCCGACCTTGACCTTGGTGCCCGGCTCGGCCAGGGTCTCGGTGACGGAGCCGGCGAACGCCGCCGGCACCTCCATCGTCGCCTTGTCCGACATCACCTCCATGAGCGACTGCCCGCGCTTCACCGCGTCGCCGGGCTTCACCATCCAGCGGACGAGTTCGACCTCGATCAACCCTTCGCCGACCGGCGGCAGGACGAAATCCATCGGGGCACTCCGACTGACGAACGCGGCGGGGAGAGGATGCCGCGGCTGGTGAAATTGTACGAGCCGATGCCGGTCGGGTTCGGAGCATACCGGTTACAATCGAGATACGCCACAACGGACATGCACCATGCCCACCTCCGCCGAGGAACGGATCTTCCTGAGGCGGATCGTCGCCCGCTTCCGGGACGACGCCCCGCGGTTGCAGTTTGCCGATTACCTGGACGACTCGACCGCCCCGGGCGACCACGCCCGCGCCGAGTTCATCCGCCTGCAAGTGGCGCTGGCCGACATCCCTGCCGACCATCCTCGCCGGGCCGAATGGACCGACCGGCAGAACGAGCTGTTGCTGAAATACCACGACGAATGGACGCGGTCGCTGAAGGGGCTGGCGGACGGGTTCGAGTTCCGCCGGGGTGTCGTCGAT
>CANJKY010000079.1 GCA_947474875.1 Gemmataceae bacterium | reverse complement strand
GGACCGGGCGGCAGCTTGGCGGCTTCTCCGACCACAACGGCATAAGTCTTCGGATTTGGGCCGGTTTTCAACTCGTCCTTATAGCACAGCATGGTGGCCGTACTCAGCGCGTCGCACGGGTCGCTGATCGTTTCCACGGGCTGGTAGACGACTTTCCCCTTCTTCGTCATCAGGTAAATCCAGGAGTCGATCAAGTTGACCCCGTCGGGATCCGGCAACTCCGACCCGATGTGCGGCATCCTGTCTTTTCCGAACTTCGCCATGCGGAACAACAGAGCGCTGTGGTTCGGTTCCCCTTTGGCGATGATCTTCGCGTCCTTCAATCCGAAGTCCCCCCGCGTCGGCTTCACGTCCAGCACCTGCTTCAAATCGGAACCCCTCGTCAGCTCGAACGGCACCGACCCGCCGCCGCCGTTGCGGTGGCAGTGCGAGCAGTTGACGTGCAGGTAGCTCCGCGCCCTGTCATTCAGATTCGCCTTGGTGTCGAGCGGGTCGGTGTGCCTGGGCAGCTTCGCCGTGTTCGCGTCGGTGAACGGCTCCTTCGGCTTGTTCTTCTTGTCCAGCCGCTCGATCATGCCCAGGTCGCACATCGCCGCCAGTTGGTTCCGGCCGCCCACCGGTTTGTTGAGCTGATCCAGGTTGAACGCCAGCGACACTTCCGCCCACGGGGTGTGGCAGGTCAGGCACTGCGTGCGGCTTGCGAAGCTCCACATCTGCTCCCGCTTGCCACCGGGCACCCGCTTGTCCGCCACCAGGAAATACTTCTCCGTGCCGTCGGCGGGAATCAGGTCGGCGTCGGTCTGGTCGTCCCGCCAGGCGAACGTGTACGCCTGCCAGAACGCGCCGTCGTAGTGCAGCAGTTGCGTCTCGATCCGCTTCGTCTTGCCCGGTTCGAGTTCGAGCGTGAGCGTGCGGCCGAGTACCGAGTCCTTCGGGAACACCAGCGAGAACGGCAGCCACTCGACGTACCCGATCTTCTGCCGCTCGTCGTGCCACTTCACGGCCTCCCTGTTCGGCAGCGCCACGAACCGCTCGGACGTGGCCCCGTCCGCCCACGCCCCCACGCTCACCTCGAACGGGTACACGCCGGGCGCCAGCTTGTGCCCCGGCACGCTGGCGAACAGGCCGGTGCCGCTGAGCGTGGTGGGGAACGCCTTCGGGTCGTAGGTCGGCTTGGTGTTCTTCTCGAACGTGTACAGCAGGCCGGTGTCGTAGTCGGCGAAGTACAACTCGCCGGCATTGTCCTCGCCGAAGCACGCGCTGCGAATCTGCGGGTCGATCAGATCGACCAGTTCCGTGCAGCGGTCGCCCTTGACCGTCGCCGCCCAGAACCGCTTGGTCATGTAGTCGGAGAAGATGTACTTCCCCTCCCACTCGGGGAACTTCTTCCCGCGGTACACGTACCCGCCGTTCACGCTCGCCGCCTGGCTGTGGTCCAGCTCGATGACCGGTGGGGTGATGGCGGGGGTGGGGCCGAGCGGCAGGTGCGTGTTGATCGGCTGGCGGGCCTCGGTCACGCTCCAACCGTGGTTGCTCCCCTTGCTCAGCTTGTGGACCATCTCCCACGCCTCCCACCCGACGTCACCCACCCACAGGTCACCGGTCTTGCGGTCGAAGCTCATCCGCCACGGGTTGCGGAACCCGTAACTCCAGATTTCGGGCCGCACGGGCTTGCCGTCCTGTTTCATCCCGATGAACGGGTTGTCCTTCGGGATGGCGTAGTTCTTCCCGTCCTCTTTCCGGTCCACGTCGATCCGCAGCACGCTACCGAGCAGGTCGGTGCAGTCGGTGCCGGTCTTCCACGGGTCGGGCGGGTTCGGGTCGGCGGCGTCGCCGGTGGAGATGTACAGGAACCCGTCGGTCGGGCCGAAGTGCAGGTCGCCGCCGTTGTGCCCGCCCTGCTCGAACGTGATGACAACTTCTTCGGTGGCCAGGTCGAGCTTCGGCACCCCGTTGTCCGTCGTCACCGTGAACCGCGACACGCGGGTGCCGTCCGGCAGGTTCTTCTCCGGGTCGAACTTGCCCACCTTCGGCCCCTTCTTCCCCTTCAGCGTGTAGCACACGTAGGCGAGGCGGTTCTGCTCGAACTTCGGGTGGAACACCAGCCCGTACACGAACTCGAACTCCTTCGCGCCGGGGTGCTCCTTCAGCTTCTTCCATTCCGCCTTCAGGTCGGCGAACAGGTCCGGCTTGGCGTCCGGCTTCTTCGGGTCGAGGCTGAACAGCTTGCCGTCCTGCTCGCCGACGAACAGCCGGTCCGACCCCGGCATCCGCGCGATGAGCAGCGGGTGGAAGAACTTGGCGTTCGGGAACACGCGGGCGGCGGCGTAAGGCGGCGGCGGCTCCGGGCTGCCGGTGATTTTGCCGGACGTCCACGGCACCCGCTCGGCGGCGGACGCGGTGGCACAGAACAGAACGAAACACACGCCGAATCGGGACATGGGGGAGAACCTTCGGCCGAGACGGGGACGAAGGGAGACTATACCGGACCGCCCAACGGTGTGCTATGGTGTGCCTGACCACTCTCCCCCTCGCGTGGTGACCGCCGCATGTCGGTTTTGATCTCGTGCCCCGGTTGTGGGAATCAGGGCGAAATGCCCCCCGGCGGGCTGGCCGGGGCCACCCTCACCTGCCGCAACTGCGGGGTGCAGTTTTCGCCGATCGCCGACCTCCCTTCAGCCCCGCCTCTTTCGGTCGAGCCTGACCCGCTGCCCGATGCCGCCGGCGGGGTGTGGGTGGGGGGGCCGTCCGTCCCGCCGGTGGTGGCCACCGCCCCCGCAGCGGTGAAAGCCGCCCAGAAGACGCTCGCCGACATCACCCCGGAGAACGCCGCCGCCCACGCCGCCTGGCTGCGGGCCGAGACCGAGCGGTTCCAGAACTACGTGGAACGCCAGTTGGCCGCTCTCGGCAAGATGCGGGAGCAGGTGGCGGCGTTCGAGGCGAAAGCGCGGGCGGATGCGCTGGTGCGGGAGCAGGGGCTGAACCGCGAGCGGGCGGTGGTCGAGGCGCGGGCGGCGGAGGTGGCCCGGAAGGAGGCCGAGTTCGCCGCCGCCCTCACCCAGCAGGGGGACGAGTTGGCGGCCGAGTTGAACCGGCAGGTGGCCGCCGAGCGGGAGAACCTGGGCAAGCGGGCGGCTGAGTTGGAGCGGCTGGAACGCTCGCTCCAGGTGCGGCTGGCCGAGGTGGAGGAACTGGAACAGACGTTGCGGCAGGAGTTGGACGAGCGGGAGACGGCGGTCGAACGCGAGCGACGGGAACTGGACGAGCTGGCAGGGGAGTTACGTTCGCGATCAATCGCCTCCGCCACTCCCGCCCCAACGATCGCCCCGCCCCCCCGGACGGCCCCGCCGGCTCCGAAGGCGGCCCCGGTTCCTCCCCCACCGCCCGCACCCCCGCCGGTGTTCGCCTGCGGCTGACGCTCAGAACAGCTCCCGGATCGCCTCGCCGCCGTGCGGCAGCAGGTTATGCGGCTGGCCGGCGGTGTCCGGGTAGGTGGCGTCGGCCGGGATGCCGAAGTGCCGGTAGATGGTGGCCGCCAAATCCCCCGGCGTCACCGGCCGCTCCTGGATGTGCCCGCCGTCCTTCTCCGTGCTGCCGATCACCCGCCCGTGCCGCAGCCCGCCGCCGGCCAACAGCATCGACATGACGTGCGGCCAGTGGTTGCGACCGTCGGTGCTGTCCTGGGTGCCGATCTGCGGGGTGCGGCCGAACTCGCCCATCGCGATCACCAGCGTATCGTCCAGCAGCCCGCGGTCGCGCAGGTCGTCCACCAGCGTGGTGATGAGGCCGTCGAACAGCGGGAGCAGCGGGCGGAGGCCCTTCGAGATGCCGCCGTAGGGCGGGATGTTGTCGCCGTGCGTATCCCAGGTGCCGGACGCGGTGTGGTAGCTCAGGTCCAGGGTGACGAACGCCACCCCCGCTTCGATCAGCCGCCGGGCCATCAGCGTCTGCTGGCACCACAGGTGTTTGCCGTACCGGTCCCGCACCTTCGGCGACTCCTTCGCCAGGTCGAGCGCCGCCCGCACCCGCCCGCCGACCACCATCTCCGACGCCTGCCGGGCGTACTTTTCGTACCCGTCCGTTTCCCCGCTTTCGTCTAGCGACCGCCGTAACTGGTCGAACCGCTCCACCAGCGACTGCCGCTCGTTCAGCCGGTGCGGGGTGACGCCGGCGGGCAGGTCGAATGCGGCTCCCGGCGACACCCGGCCGGTGTCCGCCCCGACCAGGTCGTACACCGGCAGCTTGGCTGCGGTGTTCGCCAGGAACGGGTCGTACTGTTTGCCGGCCCGCCCGCCGAACGCCAGGTGCGTGCGGCTCCGCATGAACGCGGCGTAGGCCGGCGCCGCCGGGTGGTTCGGGCCACGCAGCTTCGCCACCAGCGAGCCGATGGCCGGGTACTTCCCCGCCTCCGGGTTGGTCCGCGGTTCGGCCGTCAGGTTGGCCGTCTGCATCACCGTGTTCGGCTCGTGGTTGCTGTGCCGGCAGTCCACCGACCGGATGACGGTGAACCGGTCGAGCATGCCGGCCAGCTTCGGCAGGTGCTCGCACACCCGCACGCCGGGCAACGCCGTCGGGATGGTGCCGAACGGCCCGCGGTTCTCCGCCGGGCGGTCCGGCTTCGGGTCGAGCGTGTCGATGTGGCTCGGCCCGCCGGCCATCCACAGCAGGATGACGCTCTTGCGGGCCGGCCGGGTGCGGTCGGCCGCCCGCAGGCGGAGCAGGTCGGGTAGGGTCAACCCCGCCAGTCCGGCGAACCCCACCTTGAACAGGTTGCGGCGGCCGAGCAGCAGCCCCTCGCGGGTGCGGGGGTGGAACGAGCCGAACGCGTGCGGGTGCGGGTGCGGCATGGCGAACCGGGGGAACGTGACGACCGGCGGGATGTGATGAGTGTACCCGACCGCAGGGCGAAGGGGTATCCGCAAGTGGTTGCCCGGACAATCCGGCCGCGGGTTATGGGTCCGGACAGCTTGCACCCACCCTCCGGCGGACCCATGCAAATTTCCGGTACCACTCTACCCCGCCAACGACTTACGACGAATTCCACCCCCGACGGGAAGGCCGAATCGACCCGCTACCCCGTCCCGAGGTCGACCGCCAGCCGGCTCTCGCGGCGGGTACTCAGCGACCCGGTCGGCGGTAGGGTGTAACGGGCTAGCGGCCGTGTCGGCGGTGTTCGCAGCCGGGTTGGCGTCGCTGTTCGGGTTCGGCCCGACGCAGTTGTTTATGTTTGAGCCCCACCCCGACGTTGTCCCGGCCACACCGAGCGGTCGGAACAGGCATCACACACCCATGCAAGGTACGAGCGGTCAAGTTGAATCGGGCAAACTCGTGGTTACTCCCGCTCGTTTCTCGGCGGGTCGCGCAGGGGTGGTGGCCCGTTCAACTGGGTGTCTTCGATCACCCGCGACGGAGGCGGGGGCGGCACCACCAGTTCGTGCCCGCACACCGGACAAGCCGTGGCACGACCGACGACGGCCGCGGCGGCCTTGAGCTGGCGGAGGCAGTGCGGACAGGGAAAGTGGATGACGGGCTTGCCGGGCATGTCGGGTCGGGGGGTGGACGGCGTATGTCTTGAGGGGTGATTAGTTCCCGCGGGCGGCTTGGGCCACGCCGGCTAGCAGCACGTCCGGTGCCACCGGCTTGAGGAAGTGATGATCGAATCCGGCCACCCGGGAGCGAGCCTCCAGGCCGTCCGACCCGGTCACGGCGATGACCACCGGATGATACCCGAGCACCCGCTCCAACCGGGCCGCCAGCCCGTAACCGTCCCCGTCCGGGAGTCGCAGGTCTAACACCAGCACGTCCGGACGGAACGCGCCGGCCAGAATCAACGCGTCAGTACAGGTGTACGCCGCCCGCACGTCGTGCCCGGCCGACGCGATCAGGTGGGCGGTGGTGTCGGCAGCATCGCGGTCGTCGTCGACCACCAGCACCGCGGTGAGAACGGGATCAGCCTTCATGGGCATGGCGAGTCGGGCCGCTCGGCGGGCAGTGAATCCTGGCACACTATCCGCCTCATGGGGCTAAGGCCGGATAGATTTGCTCCGTGAGCGTGCCAGGATTTTTCCGGACAAAGGTACCCCGGTGATGTTCCCGACTGGTGGTTAGACACTCGACGGACCGATCACTGTCTGATGGCATCGCCGTTGAGCACGGGCAAGACGGCGGACGGTGATGCCGGTGACCACGAGCCGCACCGATAAGACAAATTCCCACGCACCGTCACGTGACAGGTCAGGTACCGACAGCCGCACCTGATGTAGCGGGGGGGGCCGACATATTGCCCCCATGCGGACCGGCCGCGGCGTCTGCCCTAGCCACAGCACCACCGCCTCGACGGCCAACGCCGGCAGCGACCCGCCCGCTTGCTGAACGACGGCGTCGTTTTTCGGCGGCGGTAGCAGGTGGGCCGGCAGTTTCTCCGGCGGGGCGGCGGCCACCACCGGCGGCGGGGGTTCGGGTTTAGCCGGGGCGGGCGTTTCGACCGACCCGCCGATCGGCTCGAACTTCACCCGGAAGTTGTGGATGGGTGTTACCGAAGGTGCCGAATGAAGCGAGAAATCGGACGAACGAGCGAAACCCCCTGAGTCGCGGCGTAATCAGCTACAATACTCCGGCCATGTTCCCACAGTCCCCTCACCGATGAGGTGTGTGATGCGAGAGCGAACAGCGATGCGCTGAACGACCCGCCCGACGACCGCCCGTGCGGCGGTCGGGCCGCGGCCGTGGGCCGCGGGCGAGCGGGTCGTGCCGACCGACCGGTAGAGGGGGCTGGTGCCCCCAGCGGCCTGCAAAGCCGCATCGGGGGTCGAACAGACCTCTGGCTCGGTTCGATTCCGAGGCCGGTCTTCCGCGTGTTCGGTCCCCGGACGCCGACCGCCGGCGTCAGGTCACCTCCCGCCCGGCTGAGGCGCCCGGCCCGATCAACTTCTCCACCGCCTCCACGACGGCCGCCAGCGACAGCGGCTTGCGGATGAACGCCTGCCAGCGGACGGCCCGGTCGGCCGGCGGCGGGACGTTGTTCATCAGCACCACCGGCGTGCCCGCGAGGTCGGCCGTCGCCCGCACTCGGTCCAGCACGGTGTAGCCGCTGCCGAGCGGGATCATCACGTCGAGCAGGATCAGGTCCGGGCGGGTGTGCCGCAGGCAATCGATCGTCTCCCGTCCGGTCGCGCACACGCACGTCCTGTACCCGCGGTCCTCCAGCACCGCCTTGAGCGTACTCGTCAGGTCGAACTCGTCGTCTACCACTAGCACGGTCTTCATGCCCGCCCCTCCCCGCCGGGGGAGGTCCGGGCCAGACCGGTCAGGATGGCCTCGGCCGACTCGAACGAGGCGGCCACCTCGACACCCGCGTCCGTGATCTTGAACTCCCGGATGGACGTGTCGTACTGGCTCTCCCGCATCTTCATCACGCTGATCAGCCGGTGCAGCTGGCTCCGCAACTCGACGTACCGCAGCAGCACCACCGTCTCCACCACGTTGGCCAGTTCCGGATTGGGCATATCGATGTCCGGTCGGAACAGCGGCAATTCCTCAGTGATGAGGGCGGTGACGTCCGACATCCGCAGCTGGTTGCAGAACGCGGACAGGAACCGCGGCATCCGGTCCGGGTACACGCTGGCCGCCCGGAACCCCTCGATCCCGTCCACGAACAGCCGCCGCCGCGGCTCGTCCGTCTCCCGGATCTTCTCCAGCAGTTGCTCGGCGAGCGAGTCCAGCATGTGCTCGAGCGGCGGCTGCCAGAGCAGCTCGACCTGCCCGGACTCCACGTACTTCTCGAGCGGGATGTTGATCTGAGCGGCCTTCTCGATGAGCCGCGGCGGCGGCTCGTAGAACCCGAAGTAGACGCCCTTCTGCCCCTGCCTCGCCCCCTCGACCAGGAACGACAGCCCGAGCATGGTTTTGCCCGCCCCCGGCGCGCCCAGCAGCGCCGTGGCCGACCCGCTCGGCAGGCCGCCGAAGAGCATTTTGTCGAACTCCTTCACCCCGAACGCCATCCGGATCCGCTGCTCGGTGGCCTGCTCCGGCGGCTTGTCGAACTGGATCTCCGTCCGCGGGTGGATGACGATGCCGCGGTCGGTGATCTCCACCTCGTGGCGGCCGCGGAGGTAGTCGCCGCCGCGGAACTTGTGGACGGTCAGCTCGCGAACCGCCCGCGGGCCGACGAGCGTATCGGACAGTTCGATGATGCCGTCTACCACGGCGTTCTCGGTGTACGCGTACGACGGGTCTTTGAAGGACATGAGCAGGGTGGTACACCCGGTCATGGCGGTGTACGCCTGCAGTTCGTGGACGAACTCCTTCACCTTCTGCTCGCCGTCGGCGAACTGCCGCAGGCTCTCCATCCCGTCGATGACGAAGATGACCGGCTTGTGCTCGTCGAGCGTGCCGCGGATGAGAGCGAGCAGCCCGTCCGCCCCGCCCGTCTTCAACGCCGGGTAGCCGCTCACGTACACGATCCGCTCGGACACGTGCTCCGGCTTGTAGAACCGGAGCGACTCCAGGTGCCGGAGCATCTTGTCGTACGACTCGACGAGGAGCGTCAGGTACACGCACGCCCCCGCCCCGGTGCTCGCCAGGTTGAAGCAGAACTGATTGCCGAGGATGGTCTTGCCGCTCCCCGGCGGGCCCATCACGGTGTACGTGCCGCCGTGGAAGAAGCCGCCCTTCAAGATGTAGTCGAGTCGCGGGATGCCGGATTGCACCCGACCCGCGGCCCCGCCGGGGGTTGTTCCCTCCGGCGAGTCGGACGATTCTCGCACCGTGACCTCCCGATCGTACGAACGCCGCGGTCAGCCGGGTACCACCTGCCACTCTTTCACTCACGAGCCACTTCGCGTCCGCCCGGGCGGACAGCCGGGCGGACTTTTTAGCAAATGAGGTGCCGGGCTGGGGCCGGTGTATGATGTCAGAGAATTCCTGACAGCGGAGGGGCGGTGTGGGAGAGGAACTGGGGGTTGCGAAGGCGGACGACGGGCTGTACCGCCGCGTGGTCGAGGGCCTCACCGACTTCGCCGTCATCGTCACCGACGCCGACCGGCGGGTGGTCACCTGGAACGCCGGGGCCGAGAAGCTCCTCGGGTACACGGCCGCCCGGATGATCGGGGCCTCGGCCGACGTCATCTTCACCCCCGAGGACGTGGCCGCCGGGGTGCCGGCGGGCGAGGCCGCAACGGCGCTGGCGACCGGCCGGGCGGCGGACGACCGGTGGCACGTGCGGCAGGACGGCACCCGGTTTTGGGCGAGCGGGGTGACAACGCCGCTGACCGGCGGCGGGCCGCGG
>CANJKY010000078.1 GCA_947474875.1 Gemmataceae bacterium | reverse complement strand
CCACGCCCGCGGCTCGCCGGGGTCCACGTCGAGCACCGTCTTCAGTGTCGCCTCGGCCGCGGGGTAGTCCTCGGCATCCACAAGATGGTCGGCGCGGAACAGCAGGGTGTCGGCGTGGTGCGGGTTGATCTTCAGAGCATCGGCGAACGCCTTCTGCGACCGCTCGCGGTCGTCGTCGGCGAACGCGCGGGCCATCAGGTAGTGGAAGTGCGGATCGTCCGCCGCCTCCTTCGGCATCTTCTGCAACGTGTCGGCGGCGAGCGCCCGGTCGTGCTTGCCGAGGGCCAGTTCCGCAACCGCGTAGTGGGCGTCGAGGACTTCCGGCGACTTCTTGACGACGGCGGTGAAGAACTGGTCGAGCACCTCCTTGGCGTCGGTGCCGCGGGCGAGCAGGATGCGGCCGAGGGCGACCTGGTCGGCCGGGCCGTTCGCCCACCGGGCGTCGACCCGCTTCTCCACCGCCGCCAGCATGGCGGCGGCCTCCTTCGCCCGCCCACTCTTCCGATAAAGTTCGTGCCCCTCCCACCGCAGGGCGAGGTTGGACGGGAACCGCTCGCACGCCGCCTCGACCGACTTCCCGGCCTCCGTGTACAGCCCGCGGGCGGTCTGTGCGCGGATTTTCAGCAGCCACCAGTCCGGCGTGTCGGAGCCGTCGGCGATCACCTCCGCGGCCAGCTTCTCGCATTCAGCGAACTGACCAGCCCGGAGCAGTTTCAGGCCGTCGGTGTAATCCGCCGCGTGGGCCGAAGTGAACAGCCCCAAAACGAGCCACCCGAGGAGGACGCCGCGAACGCGGCCCCCACGGCCTGTGATCGGTCGAATCCCGGGCATCGGCATGGCCCGCCGGTCCCTCTCGAAGACGTTGCTACCCCACACGGCTAAGTGTGATCGGCTTCGCAAAAGCCCCACCTCTCCCCTGCGGAGCGGGGGAGAGGTCGTCGCATGTTGCGAAGCAACTGCGGCGGGTGAGGGGGTGTTGACGCCGGTCACAGCCTGCCGGGTCACAAGGTTCCGCCCCCTCACCCGCGGTCGTCGCTCCGCTCCCGACCGCGACCTCTCCCCCTCCGGGGGAGAGGCGGGGCTCTCCGGTACAGATCATTCCCAGCCGTGCGAGATGTAGCGAAGACACGTGGCGGACCGGCGGGTTGTTGTAAGTGAATCCGCTCACATCCGCCGATCTTCGCGCCGCCGTCGCGGGTTCTTCACACCCCCCGGCTACAACTTCCCGCGACCGGCCGACGCCGGATCGATTCCTACCCCCATTCGTCGAGGGCACGATGAACAGGAACCGGGTGCGCTCGGGGTTCACGCTGATCGAGTTGCTGGTGGTGATTGCCATCATCGCCATCCTGATCGGCCTGCTCCTGCCGGCCGTGCAGAAGGTCCGCGAGGCCGCCGCGCGGATGCAGTGCGGGAACAACCTGAAGCAGATCGGGCTGGCGTTCCACAACTACGAGAGCGCGTACCAGTACTACCCGACCGGCGCGTACGACGGCGACCCGCGGCTGCCCGGCATGGTGTACAACGAGCCGCCGGGGTCCTACGAGAGCGGCACCACCTGCTGCAACGCCGCCCACCCGGACGGGTGGAGCCATTTCTTCAAGATTCTGCCGTTCATCGAGCAGGAGAACGTGTACCGGCTGGCCCGGTTCGACCTGCCGCCGATCCACAGCGGCCGGCCGGCCAACTACAACGGCGAGGACGACGTCGCCCGCTCGCTCATCAAGATCTACTACTGCCCGACCCGCCGCGCCCCGACCGGGTACGGCACCGCCCTGTTCGGCCGGTGCGACTACGCCGGCAACGCCGGGTTCTACCAGGGCGAGATCCACGAGAACTTCGGCGACATCCCCCCGCCGCCGCTGGGCCTGAGCCCGCGGCGGAACGAGCGGACGCCGGAGAACTTCGGCGACTACCCCGGCCGCAAGGGGTACATCGTGTGGCCGGCGCAGGGGGCGAAGCGGCGGATCGCGGACGTGACCGACGGCACGTCGAACAGCATCATGGTGGCCGAGAAGGCGCTGCCGGCTGGTCGGCAGGGGGCGGACGGCGGGGACAATGAGCGGTGGAACAACAGCGGGTGGGACGAAGACAACATCCGCTACCACTTCCCGCCGAAGCACGACTCCGACCCGACCAACTGGAAGTTCAACGACGGCGGGGTGGGTAGCAACACCACCGGCGGCACCGCCTGGCGGCGGTATTTCGGGTCCGCTCACACCGGCGGGCTGAACGCCGTGTTCGGCGATGGCAGCGTGCGGTTCGTGCGGTTCAGCGTGGACCCGATCGCCTGGATGCGGGCGTGCGTGATCGACGACGGCCAGGTGCTCGACCTGAGCCAACTGTAACCCCCCAACCCACGAGGCGGACCATGCGTGCGCTCGGACTGTCGGTGTTCGCGGCCACCCTGGTGATCCTGGCGGCCGGGTGCGGGAGCGACGAGACCAAGCTCCCGCCCCCGCTGACCGACGAGCAGAAGAAGGCCATCCAGGAGGAGGACAAGCGGATCGCCGACGAGGAGGGCGGGAAGGCCCAGCCGAAGGGCAAGAAGCCCGGCAAGTAGTGACCACGGCGGACGCGACACGGGAACGGGGTTCGATCGAACCCCGTTCCCTTCTCATTCCTATTCATCCCCGGACCATCCCCATGCGACTCCCGATCGGCCTGACCCTGTGCGCCGCCGTGGCCGCCGCCGGGTGCGGCGGACCCGCCCAGCAGCCCCCGCCGGCTGCCGCCCAGCCGGCGTTACCCACCGCCTCGCCGCCGGCCGCCGACCTGCCGGTGGCCGACAACCAGGACTACGCCAACTGGAAGAAGTTCCCGGTCGGCACCGCCGTCACCCGGAAGAAGGTGGTCAAGAACAGTCAAGACGCCGTCACGGAAACCACCGTCGTGCGGCTGGTCGAACTGACCGACCAAAAGGCGGTGGTGGAGATGCAGATCACGGTCGAGCGGTCGAACACCCCGCCCACGGTGAACCCGGCCATGCGGCTGGACTACCCGGCCACTTTCCGGGTGCCGCCCGGCCTGACCGCCGAGCAGATGAGCCTGCCGTCGCTGAAGGCGAAGAAGACCGGCCAGGAGACAGTGAAAGCGGTCGGGAAGGAGTACGTCGCCACGGTGTACGAGTGGCAGGACTCGACCGAGGCCGGGCCGATGCCGACCAGGGCGTGGCTGTCCGGCGACGTCCCCGGCCGGATGGTGCGACTGGAAAGCAAGGTGGCCGGGGTGGGCAACTCGACCACCGAGGAGGTGGTCGAGATCAAAGTGCCATGACCGTTCCGGGTGAACCGCGGGTGTGAACCCGCAGGTGGTTTACTCCCCGCGGTTCACCCGAGAATCACAAGTCCAAATCCACCGGGGCGGACGGCAGCTTCGTCAGGATGCGCGCGAACTCGTCCTCGGTGAACGCCCGCAGCAGCACCGTCCGCACGAACCCGCGGCGGGACTGTTCCACCACCAGGGCGACGATCGTCTCCTCGTCCTCGCTCGCCAGGGTGAGGATGGCGTCGTACTCGCCCAGCGTCCAGAACAGGTCCTCGACGAACACCCCCATGGCCGCCGCCGCCTGCTTGAACGCGGCCGACCGGGCGACCGTGTTCTGGATCTGCGCCGCGCCGATCTCGGTGTACTTGACCAACAGTTTGTAGCGGACCATGGGGCCGGTTCCTGGGGCTGCCCGCGGGCGGGCCGCCCGCGGGCATCGGGTGTTGCGGTCACACCGCCATGTAGACGGTCTTCACCTCGGTGTACAGTTGCAGGGCGTACTGGCCGAGTTCGCGGCCGATGCCGGACATCTTGAACCCGCCGAACGGGGCGCGGGCGTCGAACACGTCGTAGCAGTTCACCCACACCGTGCCGGCCTTCAGGGCGTTGCTCAGGCGGATGGCCTTCTGCACGTCCTTCGTCCACACCGCCGCCGCCAGCCCGTAGAAGGTGCGGTTGCCCCGCTCGATCACCTCGGCCGCGTCCTTGAACTTCAGGATGCTCATCACCGGCCCGAAGATCTCCTCCTGGGCGATCTTCATGTCGTCCTTCACGTCGGTGAACACCGTCGGCTCGACGAAGTACCCGTTGGCGTGGGCGGCGGCCAGGCTCGACGGCGCGTCCGACCCGCCGACCAGCAGCTTCGCCCCCTCCTTCTTCCCGGCCTCGATGTACCCCCGCACCCGGTCCTGCTGCTCCTTGCTCACCTGCGGGCCTTGCTCGGTGTCCGGGTGGAACGGGTCGCCCAGCCGCCGCCCCTTCGTCTTCTTCGTCATCTTCTCGACGAACTGGTCGTACACCTTCTCCTCGACGAACAGCCGGCTGCCGGCCACGCAGCACTGCCCCTGGTTGAAGAACAGGCCGAAGTACGCCCCCTCCACCGCCGCGTCCAGGTCGGCGTCAGCGAACACCACGTTCGGCGACTTGCCGCCGAGTTCCAGGCTCACCCGCTTCAGGTTCGACTGCGCCGCCGCGGTCATCACGAGCTTGCCGGTGCTCGTCTCGCCGGTGAACGCGATCTTGTCCACGTCCATGTGGCCGGCCAGCGCGGCGCCGGCGGTCGGGCCGTAGCCGGGCACCACGTTGATGACGCCGTCCGGGAACCCCACGTTCGTCGCCAGTTCCGCCACCCGCAGGGCGGTGAGCGGGGTCTGCTCGGCCGGCTTCAGCACCAGCGTGTTCCCGCACGCCAGCGCCGGCCCCCACTTCCACGCCTGCATGAGGAGCGGGAAGTTCCACGGGATGATCTGCCCGACCACCCCCACCGGCTCGTGCCGGGTGTAGCAGAAGTAGTCGCCGGTCACCGGGATGGTCTGCCCGTGGTTCTTGTCCGCCCAGCCGGCGTAGTACCGGTAGCAGTCGATGGTGAGCGGCAGGTCGGCGGCCAGGCTGTCGGCGATCGGCTTGCCGTTGTCCAGCGTTTCCAGCGCCGCCAGCTCGTCCTTGTGGCTCTCGACCGCGTCGGCCAGTTTGCTGATGAGCCGCCCCCGCTCGCCGGCGCTCATCCGCCCCCACGGGCCGTCCATCGCCTTCCGCGCCGCCTTCACCGCCAGGTCGATGTCCGCCTTGTCGCCCTCGGCCACCTCGCAGATCGTCTTGCCGGTGGCCGGGTCGACCGTCTGGAACGTCTTACCGGACACGCTCGGCACCCACTTGCCGCCGATCAGCATCGGCTGCTCGGCCTTCACCTTCGGCGGGGTGACGCGGGCTTTGGTCGGGGCGGTGGCGGTGGCGGCCATGAGCAGACTCCGTTCGGGGAGAGGGCGAACGCCGCCATTGGACGCCGGGCCGGGCGGGGTGTCAAGCGCCGACTGCCCGGTTCAATTCCCCGGCCTGATGGTGTAGGATCAACCGTACCGATTCCCGCCGGTGCGATCATGTCCGACACCCCGCCGCTGTTGGCCGCCACCCGCCGGCACTTCTTCCGCGACTGCGGCGTCGGCCTCGGGTCGGTGGCCCTGGCCTCGCTGTTAGCCCGCGATTCCCAGGGGGCGCCGGACGTGACCCCCAAGCCGGCCGGCGGGATGCTGAAGCAGTTCCACCATACGCCGAAGGCGCGGGCGGTCATCTTCCTGTTCATGGCCGGCGGGCCGAGCCAGTTGGAACTGTTCACCCCGAAGCCGATGTTGAACGAGCTGAGCGGGAAACCGACCCCGCAGTCGTTTATCGACGGCAAGCGGTTCGCCTTCCTGAAGGGCACGCCGAACGTGCTGGGTACCAAGCACACGTTCGAGAAGTACGGCGAGTGCGGGATGGACCTGTCCGACCTGCTGCCGCACCACCGCGGCATCGTGGACGACGTGTGCTGGGTGCGGGGGATGAAGACGGACGTATTCAACCACGGCCCGGCCAAGTGCTTCGTGAACACCGGCAGCCCGCAGTTCGGCCGGCCGAGCATGGGGTCGTGGGTGACCTACGGCATCGGCAGCACCAGCACCAACCTGCCGGGGTTCGTGGTGTTGCAGTCCGGCCCGCGGGGGCCGCGGGGCGGGGCGGCGCTGTGGAGCAGCGGGTTCCTGCCGTCGTCGCGCCAGGGGGTGCCATTCCTGAAGGGGCCGGCGCCGATCCTCGACCTGAAAAGTCCGCCGGGGGTGGACGCGAAGAAGCAGGGCGAGTTCATCGACGCGGTGAAGGATCTGAACGGCCTGCGGCACGCCGCCGTCGGCGACCCGGAGATCCTCACCCGTATCGCCGCCTACGAGACGGCGTACCAGATGCAGTCTTCCGCGCCGGAACTGATGGACCTGAGCCAGGAAGACCCGAAGACGCTCGGCATGTACGGCGTGGAGCCGGGCAAGCCGAGCTACGCGGCCAACTGCCTGCTCGCCCGCCGGCTGGTGGAGCGGGGGGTGCGGTTCATCCAGCTTTATCACACCAACTGGGACCACCACGGCGGGCCGACCGAGAACCTGCAGAAGCACCTGCCGGAGATCTGCAAAGAGGTGGACCAGCCGAGCGCCGCGCTGGTGAAAGACCTGAAACAGCGGGGGCTGCTCGACGACACGCTGGTCATCTGGGGCGGGGAGTTCGGCCGCACCCCGATGGGCGAGGTGCGGGAATCCGTCGGCCGCGACCACCACATCGACGCCTACACCATGTGGCTGGCCGGCGGCGGGGTGAAGCGGGGGTACATCCACGGGGCGACGGACGACATCGGGTACAGCGTGACCGAGAACCCGGTCCACGTCCACGACCTGCAAGCCACCATCCTGCACCTGCTCGGCATCGAGCACACCAAACTGACGTTCCGATTCCAGGGCCGCGACTACCGCCTGACCGACGTTCACGGCGAGGTGGTGAAGGACATCCTGGCGTGAGGTGGTCAGGAGCGGAGCGGCCGGAGTCAAGCCGGCCGCTCAAGACATCACCGGGATCGGCCGCCCGACCCCATGCCGCCGTTCATCCCACCCATCCCGCCGCCGTTCGGGTCGAACGACCCCATCGACCCGTTGCTCCCCATCTGCGACGCCAGGTCCTTCTGCTCCTGCCGCTTGACGTACTTGCTCTCCGGCGGGTTGTTGTACCGTGCCTCTTCCGGCGGGGCGTTGAACTCCTCCACCCTCGGCCGGCGGAAGTCCGCCGTCTTGTTGTTCTGACACCCGACCGCCGCCAGCACCGCGAGCAGTCCGACGAGCCGACCCATGATGGCGCACCCCCGCCGGCGACCGTGCCGGCCGCCGTGCGAGCGGGGAATAGCAGGTCGACGGTCGGGTGCAAGGTCACTTGGCGAGCGGCTTCCGCAGGAACTCGACGAACGCCGGCACGTTGTTGATCTTCCCCTCTTCGTACACCCCTAGCACCTTCGCCTCGCCGGTCGCCTGCGGCTCGATCAGCACGTACAGCGGCAGTTGCTCCGACCCGAACCGGTCGATCTGGATTTGCTTGTTCCGCCCCGCCTCCGCCTCCCGTTCCGCATCGGACGGCACCGCCCCGCCGTACAGGAACTTCGGCACGATGTCCGTGTACAGTTGCACCTTCGTGTACTTCCCGAGCAACTCGGCCACCGCCGGCTGGGGGAACACGTTCCGCTCGTTCAGCTTGCAGTTGGTACACGTCTCACCGGTGAAGTCGACGAAGATGAACCGCTTGGCCGGCGGCTCGCCCTTCTTCCCGCCCGCCTCCCACGCCTTCACCTCACCGGCGATCCGCTTCACCTCGGCGTCCAGGTCGCGGGACCACACCGTGGCCGCCTCGGCGGAGCCGCCCCGGAACACCGTCGGCTGGTCGTTGTCCGGCAGCAGGAAGGCGTCCACCCAGGCGAACACCACCCCCTTCGGCCGCTGGCTGGTGCCGTCCGGCCCGCGGAACAGCCCGGGCAGCAGGTACACCCCCAGCCCGAGGAACCCGAGCGCGAACATCAGCCGCAGGACGTGGATCTTGCCCCGCTCCTCGTCGTCGTGCGGCAGGCGGAACAGGCCGAGCAGGTACACCCCACAGGCGATGCTCAGCACGATGAACGCGGTCAGGCTGACGTCGTAGGTGAAGTACTCCGGCGGGTCGAGCCACACCTTCTCGGCGGTGCGGGCGAACTTGACCGCCGCGGCCAGTTCCAGGAACCCCATCACCGCCTTCACCGTGTCCAGCCACCCGCCGGACCGCGGCAGCTTTTTGAGCAGCGTCGGGAACAGGGCGAGGACGAAGAACGGCGAGGCGAACGCCGCGCCGAACGTCAGCCCGCCGAGCACCAGTTCGAACTGGCTGTACTCGCCGGAGGTGGTCAGCCCGGCGAACCCGCCCAGGAACGGGGCCACGCAGGTGAAGCTGACGATGCTGAACGCCACCGCCCCGAACACCGTGCCCACCAGCCCGCCCTGCTTCCGCTTCGACTCCGCCCCTTTCAACAGGAAGTTCGGCAGGCGGATGTCGAACCAGCCGAACAGGCTGAGGGCGAACACCAGCATCATCAGGGCGAGGAGGACGTTCGTGATCGGGTTGACACTCAGCTTGGCGAACACGCTCAGCACCAGTACCGCCGACAGCCCGAGCACCAGGGTGATGGTGCCGCAGTAGACGAGGGCCAGCTTCACCGCCCCGGCCGCGCTCTGGTTGCTCTGCTTGAGGAACAGGCTGACGGTGATCGGGATCATCGGGAACACGCACGGGGTGATGAGCGACACCAGCCCCCAGAACGCCGCCTGCCCGAGGAAGCTGAGCAGCCCGGTGCGGGACTGCTTCACCAGCGGGCCGGCGGACTTGGATTCGGCCGGCTTGGCCGACGTGTCCTCCTTCGGCGGGACCGGCGGGGTGGGCGGCGAGGTCTCCGCATTCCCACCGGGCAGCACCTCCAGTTCGAGCACCGGCAGGTCGGACGCCTTCGAGTTGTAGCAGTTGTCCTTGTTGCACGCCTGGATGCGGGTGCCGGTCCATTCGAACGCCGCCTTGCCCGGCGGCACCGCGTTCACCGTCCCGGACAGTTCCCACGTCACCGGGACCGGGTAGTACCGCTCGACCTCGCCGGCCTCGACACCGGGCTTGTCCTTCCAGCCGGGCGGGTCGGCGATGGTCACGGGGTCGAACGTGACGGCTGCCGACTTCGGCGGGGCCAGCGTCAGCTTCGGCGGCTGGCCGTTCGGCTGGGTGATCGCGTAGGTCCAGGAGTCGGGCTTCGGGGTGACGGTGACGAGCAGCTTCACCTTCTCGCCCGGCTTGGCGGACGCCGGCTCGAACCGGGCGGAGACGGCGGCCACACCGGCGAAGTTCCGGGCCTTCGGCTGGGCGACGACCGCCGGGGCGACGGCCAGCAGGAGCAACAGGGAGAGGCGCATGGCGAACCCCGAGAGGGGAGTGACCTTAGGTGTCTTACTCCCTCTCCCCTTGAGGGAGAGGGTGGACCGTCGAGCGGAGCGAGCCGGGCCGGGAGAGGGGTTCTGGAATACCACCCCTCTCCCCGGCTCGACTGCGTCTCGCCGACCCT
>CANJKY010000077.1 GCA_947474875.1 Gemmataceae bacterium | reverse complement strand
TTGGGTCGCGGCTACGAAGTCAACATCTTCCCCGCCTCGTCGCACAGTTCCTTCGCCCGCCCCTCGGTCGGCGCCTCGGCGATGATCCGCACCACCGGCTCGGTGTTGCTCGCGCGGGCGTGCAGCCACCAGTCCGGGCCGTCCAGCCGCAACCCGTCGAGCGTGTTCTCGGTCGCGTCCGGCCACTTCGCCCGCATCGCTGCCAGCGCCGCCGGCAGGCGTTCCTTCGGCACCGTGAACTTCGTCTTCAGCATGGCGTACCGCGGCAGCTCGGCCACCAGTTGCGACACCGGCTTCTTCACCTCGGCCATCAGGCTGAGGATCAGGGCCATGCCGATGAACGGGTCGCGGACCCAGCCGATCCGCGGGTCGATCACCCCGCCGTTCCCCTCCCCGCCGATCACCGCGTTCGTCTCCCGCATCAGGCTGACCACGTTCGCCTCGCCGACGGCACTCCTGTGGAACGGACAACCCGCCGCCGTCGCCAAATCCTCGATCACCCGGCTCGTGCTCATGTTCACCACCACCGGCCCCGTGGCCTGCCGTAGCCGGTACTTCACCGCCAGTGCCAGCGTCAACTCCTCGCTCACGCAGTTCCCCTGTTCGTCGATCAGGGCCAGCCGGTCCGAGTCCGGGTCGAGCACGAACCCGACGGCCGACCCGGTCTGCTTCACCCACGGGGCCACATCGACCAGGTGGGCGGGCGTCGGCTCCGGCTCGTGGACGAACACTCCGTTCGCCTCGCAGTTGTGCTGCACCACTTCACACCCGAGGTCGGCCATCAACCGCACCCCGAGCGGCCCGCCCGCCCCGCCGTTGCCGTCCAGGAATACGCGGATCCCGCGGCTGCCGATGGCCGACGCACTTACCTGATCCAGCACCAGCCGAGCGTGGTCGTCGAGCACGTCCGGCGGGATGCGGATCGCCCCCATCTTGTCCCACCCGACGCGGCGGACCGATCCGGTGTCAAACAGCATCCGCACCTGCTGCCCCTCGGCGGCGGCTAGCACCGCCCCGTCCGGGCCGAACATCTTCAGCCCGTTCCACGGCGACGGGTTGTGCGAAGCGGTGATCTGAATGGCCCCGGCGGCGTTCAGCGTGCGGACGGCGATCCCGACCGTCGGGGTGGGGGCGATGCCGATGTCGTCGGCCGTGCAGCCGACGCTGAACAGACCGGCCAGCACCGCGTGCTTGAGCATCTCCCCACTCGGCCGGCTGTCGCGGGCGACCACCACCCGCCCGCCGTTCAGGTGGGTGCCCAGCGCCGCCGCGAACCGGCACGCCGCCTCCGGGGTCAGGCTGTCGCCAATGATCCCGCGGATACCGGACACGGACACGATCAGGTCGGACATGCAGATGGACTCGGTGGGGGCAGAAGATGCGATCGAAGATAGCTCACAATCTACGGCCGCGGGCCGGGTTCGACTTCGGTTGACACCGGACGGGCCACGGGCATCGGGCGGTGGGTTTCCCGGCGTGCGAGCCACACGGCCTCGACCTGACGGACGAGGTTCGCTTCCCAGGCGTCGTCGTAACTGAGCAGGGTGGCGACCGGGAACGCGGGTGCTGCCCATTTCTCCAGCAGCGCCGCCACCTCGCCGGCGGTTTGTGGGCGGTCCTCGGGTCGCCTCGACATCATCCACCCCACCAGGGCGGCGAACTCGGCCGGCACCTGCGGGTTCAGGGTGCGGAGCGGGGGCGGGTCGGTGGTGCGATGCAGGCGGATTTTCTCGCGGGCGGTGTCGGCCGTGTGTGGCGGGCGGCCGGTGAGCACGAAGTACAGGCTGCACCCGACCGAGTACACGTCCGTCTCCGCCCCGACCGCCACCGCGTTCGACGCCTGCTCCGGCGGCAGGTAGTCGAGCGTGCCGAGCGTGTACCCCTTCCCGCCCAGCACGGACGGGTCGGCCGGCGGCTTCTCCCCGCGGCGGAGGGCGAACCCGAAGTCGAGCAGTTTCGCCCGGCCGGACGGCATGACCACCACGTTCGCCGGCTTGGTGTCGCGGTGGACGAACCCGGCCTGGTGGGCGGCGTGCAAGCCGGCGGCCACGTCGGCGAACGCCCGCGCCGCCGCCGGCACGACCATCGGACCATCGGCTGCCACCACCTGCCGGGCGGTCCGCCCGGGCACGTACTCCATCGCCAGGTAGTGGATGCCGCCGGCCTCGCCGGCGTCCCGCGTGGCAGTCAGGCCGGGGTGTTCGGGAATGGCCCGGCCAATGTCCATCTCCCGGCGGAACCGGGTGAGCGTCCGTGGTTCGCTCGCCGCCCGCTGCGGGGACAGCACCTTCAGCGCCACCAGCCGGGAGGTCCGTCCGCCGCTCGACCGGCGGTCGTCGCGGGCCAGGTACACGATGCCGGTGCCGCCGCGGCCGATCGGGGTCATCAGCCGGTACGGGCCGTTCACCAGCCCCTGCCACCGCCCGGCGAGCAGTTTCTCCGCCTGGAACCGGGTCAGTCGACCGGCTTCGACCAGCCGTTCGGCCAACTCGTCCGCCGTACCCGCGTCGGGGCGAACGTCCGCGGCGGCCGACAACCCGGCCCGGACGGTCAGCGCCCAGAATTGTTCGGGGGTGGTCGGTCCGCGGGTCATCTTGCGCCGCCGGGGAGTTCGTGTATTATTGGATGACGGGGTGTGCCATACTTCAACCGACCCGACCGCCTGCGAGGTACGCGAGCCGTGGCCAAACACATGCAGCGAGACTTGGAGAAGCTCCAGGGGCTGGTGCTGAAGATGGCCGGGCACGTGGAGGGGGCCATCTACTCGTCCATCCGCGCCCTCCGCGACCGCGACCCGGACGCCGCCAAGCGGGTGACGGACGGGGACACCGACATCGACCTGATGGAGAACGAGGTGCAGGAGGAGTGCCTGAAGATCCTGGCCCTGCACCAGCCGGTGGCGGTGGACCTGCGACGGATCGCGGCGGTGATGCTCATCAGCACGGACCTCGAGCGGATGGGGGATCTGGCGGTGGGCATCGCCGAGCGGGCGGAGATGCTCTCCGTGCCCCCGCACATCAGTGTACCGGAACGGCTGGCGCACATGACCGCCGCCACCACCGACATGGTGCGGAAGGCGCTGGACGCGTTCGTCCACCAGGACGTGGCCGCCGCCCGCGCCGTCGTCCGCCTGGACGACACGGTGGACGACGACAACGACCACATCATCGCCTGGCTGACTGCCGAGATGAAGAAGTCGCCGGATCTGGTGGACGCCGGCATCTCCCTGTTCTCGGCCGTGCGGCACCTGGAGCGGATCGCCGACCACGCCACCAACATCGCCGAGGACGTGATCTACCTGGTGGAGGGGGAGATCGTCCGCCACAAGCCCGAGGCGATTCAGACGTCCGCCCGCTGATCGAGTACCCGCCGGGCCGCGGCCACCGCCCCTTCCGACGTCCGGCCGTTCACGCGGAACGCCCCGTGCAGTTGATCGCACCCGGTCGCGGTCAGCACGTGGCTTGCGGTGGCCGCGCTCACTTTTCCGCACGCCAGCACCTGAATCCGCCCGGCCGCAGCCCGCACCGTTCGGGCGATCCGTTCGGCTCCGATTACCGCCGTTTCCGCCCCGCCGCTGGTAAGAATGCGGGTGACGTTCAGCTCGACCAACTCGTCCACCGATCGGTCTGGTACCGGGGTCTCGTCGAACGCCCGGTGGAACACCGATTCGCTTTCGCCGCACCCGGCCCACAACCTGGCGGTGGCCTCGCGGTCCACACGGCCGTCTGGCAGAAGCGGGCCGAATACGAACCCGTCCGGGTGATGTGGGCGGAACAGTTCCTGATCGCGGAGCATCACTTCAAGTTCGTCGGCCGTGTACACGAACCCGCCTGGCCGCGGGCGGAGCATGACCAGCAGCGGCAAGCGGACGGCTTCGCGGACGGCCAAGTACATCCCGAGCGTGGGCGTCAGCCCGCCCAGGTCCAGGGCGGAACATAGTTCGAGCCGGTCCGCCCCGCCCCGCTCGGCGGCGACGGCGTCGGCCACCGTCTCGACGCACACTTCCAGAAGAACGCGGCTCACTTCGCACCCTTCATTCCGGCCGCCACCTTCTCCGCATCCCGCAGTACCCGCAGTACGTTCCCGCCCAGGATTTTCAGGATGTCGTCCTTCTTGTACCCGCGGTTGAGCAGTTCCTGCGTGATGTACGGGTAGCACGACACATCCCCGAGTTGGTCCGGCACCTTGGTGATGCCGTCGTAGTCCGACCCCAAGCCGACGTGGTCGATGCCGGCCACCTTGATGACGTGCTCGATGTGATCGACGACTGTGTGGACCGTGCCGGCCGGGTAGTCGTTCTCCTTCAGCCACGCGCGGATGGCCTCGCGGAATTGTGGGTCGCCCTCCGGGTACTTCTTCCGCAGGTCGCGGACCACGTCGAACATCTTGCTCATGGCCCGTGCCCCCTCGGGCACCACGAACCCGCTGTAGAAGTTGATCATCACCACCCCGTTGTTCGCCTTCACCAGCCGCAGCACGTCGTCCGGCACGTTCCGCGGGTGGTCGGCCACCGCCCGGGCGGACGAGTGCGAGAAAATGACCGGCGCCTTCGTCACCTTCAGCGCCGCCTTCATCGTGTCCGGCGACACATGCGACAGGTCCACCAGCATGCCCAGCCGGTTCATCTCGCGGACCACCTCCTCGCCGAACGGGGACAGCCCGTTTGCCCGCGGCGCGTCGGTGGCGCTGTCCGCCCACGACAGCGACTCGGAGTGCGTGAGCGTCATGTACCGCACGCCCAGTTTGTAGAAGACGCGGAGGGTGCCGAGGCTCTCGTCGATCGAGTGCCCGCCCTCCACGCCGATGAGCGAGGCGATCTTCCCAGCCTTACGAATCCGCTCGATGTCGGCGACGGTGGCCGCCATCTCCAGGTCGTTCGGGTACTTCTCACACATCCGGTGGATGACGTCGATCTGTTCGAGTGTGGTCTTTACCGCCGTACCCTTCTTGGCCGTGTCCGCCGGCACGTACGCCGACCAAAACTGTGCCCCGACCCCGCCTTTCTTCAGCCGCGGCAGGTCGGTGTGCAGCTTCGGTTGGTTCTTCGCCACGTCGATGTTCACGAACGACGACCCGCCCTTCTCCCGCATCTCCCACGGCAGGTCGTTGTGCCCGTCGATCACCGGCATCAGCTTGTGGATGGCGAGGGCTTCTTCGGTCAGCACCACTGGCTTGGCTGCCGATTTCGGCGGCTCGGCGGCGGAGGCGGCGGGAATGATCACGAGGAACAGAAAGGTGCTAAACACGGACCTCACCCCCCGGCCCCCTCTCCAAAATGGAGAGGGGGTGTTCAAGCGCGGGGACTTCCCGACTTCGGCGATTGCTCGTCGTCCGCCATCCTCTGTTCCGCATGTGCCACCCTCCCTTGAACACCCCCTC
Organism: Gemmataceae bacterium; assembly: GCA_947474875.1. GTDB lineage: Bacteria > Planctomycetota > Planctomycetia > Gemmatales > Gemmataceae > JALHQU01. Next base: position 4,055 of record CANJKY010000077.1, on the reverse strand, counting down.
TCCATTTTGGAGAGGGGGCCGGGGGGTGAGGTCTCGCCTCGAACGGTAGCAGATCGCTGTTGACGGTATGGCATCGGTGACAACCTCAGGTTGAAGCGAGAGACGGCGACGAGCGACGGCGGCGGAACAGCAGGACGTAAACGAGGACACCGACGCTGATGTACGACAGCCCGACGAGCGACTCGAACCACTGCTTGCCGAGGATCATGTTCGCCAGCACCAGCCCCATGATGAGGACGTACAGGGCGGGCACGACCGGGTAGCCGATGCACCGGTACGGCAGGGTCGGCGTCTGGTCCCGCATCTTCACCCGCAGCACGAACACCGAGGCCACCCCGAGCGTCTCGAAGATCACCGCCCCGAAGATGACGTAGTCGGTGAGGGTGTCGAACGTCGATTTGCCCAGGTTCAGCAGGCTGACCAGGATGACCATCAGGCACGACCAGCCGGCGAGCAGCATCGTCGCCACCACCGGCGTGCGGTACCGCGGGTGCAGGGCGGTCAGCCACCGCGGGGCCATGCCGTCGTCGCCCATCGCGTACAACAGCCGCGGGCCGACCAGCACATTCCCGTTCAGCGCGCCGAACGCCGACGTCATGACGATGAGCGAGGCGATCATCCCGCCCACCGGCCCGAGCAGCCGCAGGCAGAACTCGGTGGCGACCGGGGTGTCCGCCAGGTTCTTCATCTCGTCCCGCGGGATGGCCGAGTAGTACGCGGCGTTCGCGGACACGTACAGGGCGATGAGCACGAACACCCCGCCGATGAGCGCGAGCGGCAGGTTCCGGTGCGGGTTCTTCACCTCCTCCGCCATCGGCCCGATGTTCTGCCACCCGTGGTACGCCCACAGCACCGCCACGATGGCCGCCCCGTACCCGGCCCAGTTCACCGCCCCCCAGTCGCTCGGCCACGCCGGGGTCATGTGGGCGGTGGTCGGTTTCGGCTCGGTGGTCGGCGAGAACGCCAGGATGAGGAACGGCAGCACCGCCAGCCCGACGATCGACCCGACCTTCAGCACCGTCAGGAACATCTGCATGCCGGCGCCGACCAGCGTGCCGCGGCAGTTCACCACCGCACAGACGAAGATGACGGCGACGGTGACGAGTTGCCGCGGCCAGAACCCGATCACCTCGTCCGGCGTGTGCGTGGCCTGCTGGAGGGCGACGTGCAGGCTCTCGGTGAACATGGCCGCGAGCGCGGCGATGGACGCCATGCGGTTGATGCCCAGGTCCACCCACCCCCACAGGAAGGCGAACGGCCGGCCGTAGGCCTCCCGCAGGAACACGTAGTTTCCGCCCGCCCGCGGCAGCCGGATCGCCACCTCCGCTAGCGCGAACGACCCGAGCAGGGCCAGCACCCCACCCAGTACCCACACGCTCATCGCCAGCCCGAACTCGGGCACCTCCTCGGCGACGTTCCGCCCCTTCTTGAACACCCCGGTGCCGATGACCGTGCCGACCACGATCGCCCCGGCCAGCCACGGGCCGAGGACGCGGGGGAGCGAGGGGGCCAGAGGGGGCGGCATGTCAGGCGAGGTCATGGCTGTGGTGTCGGGCGGCGGATGCGGACCTTGTCGTCGTCCACGACCACCAGGTTGCCCGGGATGTCGGTCTCCGGCACGTTGAACACCAGCCGTGCCAACGCGGCCAGGCAACTGTCGATGTCAGTCCGACTGGTGCGGAGGACGATGACGCCGGCGTGGGTTCCGGGAGGATACCGGCGGATGTCGGCGAAATCCAAATCGAACGTGACCAGAACGCGACTTTCCGCCGTCGCCGCCCGGCCGATCATCGGGTCGGCCGCCCCGCTCAAACTCTCATCGTGAACGGTGTGAACGTCGTGCCCCTGAGCGGCCAACTCGTCGCAGGCGGAATCGGGGATGTTCTCGTCGAGTTTAAGGCGCATGGGCGGCCGGCCGGGGCGGGGTCGGGATCACGTCGGCGCGGGCGAGCATCGCCGAGTACTGCACCACGGCCCGCACGTCGTCCATGTGCAGCGACGGGTAGTTCTTCAGGATGGACTCCTCGCTCACGCCCGCCGCCAGGTTGTCAATGATGACCGACACCAGCACCCGCGTGCCGCGGATGGTCGGCTTCCCGTGACACACGGCCGGGTCGTTCACGATGCGATCGAGTAACGACATCCTGTCCCTCCCGCTTGGATTAATGATCCCGTCAGTGTAGTTAACCCCCGCACGCCCGCTTCAGCACCGCCATCCGCACGGCCAGCCCGTTGTTCACCTGGTCCAGGATGGCCGAGTTGCGGCAGTCGGCCACGTCCGGGGTGATCTCCACCCCGCGGTTGATCGGGCCGGGAGCCAGGATCAGGACGTCATCCTTCGCCCGCCTCAGCCGCTCGCCGTTCATGCCGAACAGGTGGGCGTACTCGCCGACGGACGGGAAGAACGCCCCCCGCTGCCGCTCGAACTGCACCCGCAGCAGGTTGAGCACGTCGCACCGGTTGAGGATGGCGTCAAGGTCGTGGGCGATCTCGACGCCGAAATGGGCCACCTCGGACGGCACCAGGGTGGGCGGGCCGCACGCGATCACCTTTGCCCCGAGTTTGGTCAGCCCGTGGATGTTGCTCCGGGCCACCCGGCTGTGCAGGATGTCGCCGACGAGGGCGACGGTCAGCCCGGCGACCCGCCCGAGCCGCTGGCGGATGGTGAAGATGTCAAGCAGCCCCTGCGTCGGGTGCTCGTGCGCGCCGTCGCCGGCGTTCACCACACTCACCCCTTTGAGGTTCTTGGTGAGCAGCAGCGGCGCACCGCTGGACGAGTGGCGGACGACCACCACGTCCACCCCCATCGCCACGATGTTCTGGGCGGTGTCGATGAACGACTCGCCCTTGGCCGTGCTGCTCCCGCTCGGGGAGAAGTCGAGCGTTTCGGCCCCCACCCGGCGGGCGGCCAAGGCGAAGCTCAGCCGAGTGCGGGTGGACGGCTCGTAGAAGATGTTGGCGATCACCTTGCCGGCCAGGTCGTTCCGCTTCGGCACCTCCCGGCCGACGCCGACGAACTCGGCCGCCGCGTCCAGCAGTCCGACGACCTCGTCCCGCGACAGGTGTTCTAGGCCGAGCAGGTGCATGGCCGCCTCCGGTGCGTTTGGGGGCACAGTGTACGTCCGCGGTTCCGCCGCGGCCAACTGGCGTCCGGCCGCCGCATCGGTTACAACACCGCATCCACCGCTCGGGGGTCGCACATGGCCGGGTCCGCCCACAAGCTGCCGCACACCTGGATTCTGCTCGGGCTGGTGCTCGGCGCGACCCTCGGGTGCGTGGTGAACGCCGCGTACCTCGAATCCCACAAGGACAGCGTCGAGTGGGTGGTGAAGAACGTCACCAAGCCGCTCGGCGACGTGTTCATGAACCTGCTGTTCCTGGCCATCATCCCGCTGGTGTTCGCCTCGCTGGTGGTGGGGGTGACGCGGCTGGGCGGGATGGGGAACGTCGGCCGGGTGGGGGCGAAGACGGTCGGCTACTTCCTGGTCACCACAGCCTTCGCCGCCGTCATCGGGCTGACTCTGGTGAACGTCATCCGCCCCGGCGACAGCCTTCCGGCCGAGGAGAAGGAGCGGTTGATGGCCCGGTACGGGAAAGAGGCCGGGGAGAAGATCGAGAAGCGGGTGCCGTTCGGCGTGGAGACGTTCGTGAACGTGGTGCCGAAGAACCCGCTCGAAGCGTTCCTGAAGAAGGACATGCTGGCGGTCATCTTCACCAGCATCCTGGTCGGCATCGCCCTGACGCAGATCGAGCCGGGGAAGGCGGCGCGGATCGTCGAGTTGCTGGAAGGGGTGAACCAGGTGACGGAGTGGGTCATCCGGCTGGCGATGAAGATCGCCCCGCTCGGCGTGTTCATGCTCATCTTCAGCACCACCGCCCTGTTCGGGTACAAACTGCTGCTGGCCCTGTTGGCGTTCGTGCTGACGGTACTCGGCGGGCTGGCGATTCACATGTTCGTGGTGCTGCCGTTGCTGGTGGCCGTGTTCGGCGGGATGAACCCGATCGCGTTCTACTCGAAGATCATCCCGACGCTGGCGACGGCGTTCAGCACCAGC
>CANJKY010000076.1 GCA_947474875.1 Gemmataceae bacterium | reverse complement strand
CGCCCACCGCCGCCATGTACGTCTCGGCCGCGTACCGGGCGCGGAGTAGCAGGTGGGTGGCTGAGTTGCTCCCGGCCAGACTGGCGGCCACCCGGTCGGCGTGGAACTCCCGCTCCCGGTCCAGGTCGTGGTCCAGCTTGGCGTACAACTTGTACACCAGAATGAGCGGCGAGCGGATCAGCCAGCCCATGCCGTACAGCAGCTTGCCGAACAGGCTGCCCCGCTTCCGCCAGCGGTCGGCCATGCGGTCAATCGACCCCTGCCCGTTGATCAAGTTGGCCACCACCGTCGCCGCCCGCGCCGTGTACACGGTGGTGCTGCCGTGCTGGGCGAAGTGGCCGAACTCGTGCGCCAGCACCGCCTTGAACTCACTCAGGTTGAGCGCGTTGATTAGCCCCAGCCCGACCGCCAGTTCCCGCTTCGGCGGGGTGAACAGGTGAACGAGGGTGGTCGGGGTGACGGCCATCGCGTTCGGCTCGGGGAACACGTGGACGCGGTGCGGCTCGCTCACCCCGATCTCGCCGCACAACTCGCGGATGAATCCGAACAGCTTCGGGTGTTCCCGGTCGGTGATCTCGATCAGCAGGGCCCGCTTCTCCGTGTCCTTGCGATAGAAGAAGCCGGTGAGCAGGTATACGAACACGCCCAGGCAGACGACCCCGATCGGCACTCCCAGGCAGCACCAGAACCCACTGAACAACGACGCCACACTCAGCACCACCCCCATGAGCGACGCCTCCAGCATCGCCACGTACAGCAGGAACACCACGTACACCCACACCAGCAGCCACGTCTGGCGGGAGCGGTACTCGGGGGAGAAGTCGGTGTACCCGTCCGGCACGTCGTCCGGGGTGGGCGGGTACGGGTAGTCGGACGCACGAGGCATAGCGGGACACGGGTCGGCGAGACGAATCGACACCGGCCAAGATAAGAAGAACCCCGCCGCCCCCGCAAGGGTGGGAAATGAAGAGGGCCGGCGAGGACACCCTCGCCGGCCCGAAAGTGTGGCAGCATTTCCGTTACGTTAGGCGGCGTCCGGCACGGCCTTCTTCCGCCGTAGCCAACCCATCCCACCAGCCGACATCACACCGATCACCGCCAGCACCACGGCCGGCGGGGCCGGCACTTCCGTCAGCGTATCAGCAAGAACGATATCGTCCCAATCACCACCCGTCGTCCCACCAGCTCGCCCAGGGTCAGCTAGAACAAAGGAAGTTACACCGCTGAATGAAGTGCCGAAAGAGACCAGCCCAGGGCTGCTGGCGGTCCCCGACCCGTTGTACAGCGAGAACGTTCCAGCTCCCGTCGTGAAATTCGTCAGTTCGCCAGCCGCGGCTTGCCCGCGAAGTCGCATGCTCTTGACATCGAAAACCCCTCCGTCAACGCGAGTGATCCGCAGGCCTTGCATGATATTCGCGTTCGATGCGTTACCACTATAGTTGTGGTTGCCCTCAACGTTACCGGCAGTGCCACCAGCGTTGTAGACGTGATCATGACCGCTGTTGTTGAGCCAGAAAAACTCGAGTTTGTAGACACCATCGGTAGAGAAAGATTGCACGCCCGACAGTCCGTTGAAGATGGTGGCACCGGACCGGGACTCGTTGAAGTTGAACGTGTACCCCGCCAGGGCGGTTGATGAGTACACCCCCATGACAGACAGCACCCCTACCACCATGACGCTGAAACGACGCATGCTCGACCTCCTCAGGTGGAGCCTGTGTTCGGGGTAGGGCCGGGAGGTGACGTGCAAACAGGCAGAGTCACCGTGGGCGGCGGCGAACAAGGCTGACGGAACTACGAGCACGGAGGCTCGTGTACTCAGTGATTTAAGGGTTTTAACAACGATTCCGCGTCGATTCAATCACAAACCGAAAAAATCCGTCAAGCAGTACCCCAGGCCGCAGAAATGTTCCCAGAACCTACATAAACTACGATTCAGAAGCGAATCCTCGCCATGCCCGACTGGTCCGCCGCCCGCGCCCTCGTCCCGCTCGACCCGACCGTGACCATGCTGAACACCGGGTCGTTCGGCCCGACCCCCACGCCGGTGTTCGAGCGGGTGACGGAACTACGACGGGCCCTCGCCGCCGGGCCGACCGACTTCTTCGTCCGCAAAGTGCCGCCGCTCCTCTGGCACAGCCGCGAGCGGACCGCGGCGTTCCTCGGCACAGTCCCCGAACGGCTGGTGTTCACCACGAACGTGTCGGTGGCGATCAACCTGGTGTCGAGTTCGATCTCGGTGGACGGGCCGGGCGAAATCCTGATGACCGACCACGAGTACGGGGCGATGATCTGGGCGTGGGAACGCGCCGCCGAGCGGATCGGGCTGACCATCCGCACGTTCCCGCTGCCGGCAATGGCGACCGACCCCGGCGAGATCGTCGACGCTGCGGTGAAGTCGATGACCCCGCACACGCGGCTGTTCTTCTTCAGCCACGTGCTGTCACCGACCGGGCTGGTGCTGCCGGCAAGGGAGTTGTGTGCCGAGGCCCGCAGGCGAGGCATTCTGACGGTGGTGGACGGCGCGCACGCCCCGGCCATGATCCCGCTGAAGGTGTCGGACGTGGCCGCCGACTTCTACACCGGCAACCTGCACAAGTGGCTGCTCGCCCCGATCGGCTGCGGGTTCCTGGTCATCGGCGCCGGCATGGAGGTCCGCCTACAACCGCTGATCGTCAGTTGGGGGTACAAGACGAACCAGTACCCGATCTCCGATTCCGCCCCGGCGCTCGGGCCGGACGACCGCGACGCCTACGGCAGCACGCCCCGCACCCGTTACCTGGAGTTCGACGGCACCCGCGACGTGTGCCCGTGGCTGAGCGTGCCTGCCGCCATCGACTTCCAGACCGGGCTGGGGTTCGACGCCAGCCGGAAGCGGATGGCCGAGCTGTCGGCGTACACCCGGAGCGTGATCCCGTTAAAGGAGGCGACACCAGCCGTGCCGGGGCTGCACGGGGCGATGACGGCGTTCGAGTTGCCGCCGGGAAAGTCCGCCGCGCTGTGGCGGAAGGAACTGTGGGACCGCCGCATCGAGGCGCCGATCATCGAACGCCCGGACCGGCTGCTGATCCGGGTCAGCCACCACTTCTACACGACGGAGGCGGAGATCGACGTGCTGGCGGGGTTCCTCAGCGTTCGGTCGTGAACCGCCACAGCACATCCGCCGCACGCTCCACCTGCGCCAGTTCCACCCACTCGTCCTTCGTGTGAGCCTGGGCGATGTCGCCGGGGCCGAACACCACCGCGGGAATGCCGGCCTCCTGGATGGTGCTCGCGTCGGTGCCGAACGGCACCGACATCACCCGGTGCGAGCCGACGACGGCGTCGATGGCGGCTCCCAGCCGCGTCACCATCCCGTGCCCGCCCTCGGGGGCGAGTGCCGGGCAGTCGAGCGTGAGGGCGGTGGTGAGCGGGAAGTCGATCTCCGGCCTGCCCTTCAGGAAGTGGGTCAAGTCGACCATCGCGGCGGACGCGGTCTCGCCGGGCAGTAACCGGCGATCCAGGTAGATACGGCACGAGTCCGGGACGGTGTTCGGGCTGACCCCGCCGTGAACCATACCCACGCTCAGGGTCGCCGGGCCGAGCAGTGGGTCGGTTTTGGCCGCTTGCAGCCGCGCCGCGTACTCCTCCACGGCGCTCAGCACCTTCGCCATGCGGTACACGGCACTCACGCCCCGGTCGGGGGTGGAGCTGTGGCATGCGGTGCCGGTGGTGTCGAGCGTCCAGCGGGCGACCCCCTTGTGGGAGCGGACGATGTTCAACAGCGTCGGTTCGGCGACGACTGCGAAATCGGCCTTCACCGCCTTCACCAACTGTTGCACGCCGAGAAACGTGTGCTCCTCGTCCACCGTGTACGCCAGGACGACCGCCGCCGAGTGCTTCGGCCGCTCCGTCGCCAGCCGGCGGAACGCCCCGAACATGGCCACCCCACCGGCCTTCACGTCACACGCCCCGCGGCCGTACAGCCGGCCGTCGCGGACCGTCGCGGCGAACGGGTCGATGGTCATGCCGTCTACCGGCACCGTATCCTGGTGGCACTCGAACAGGACGGTGAACGGGGCCGGCGTCGGCGGGTCGTACCGGGCGATCAGGTTGTCGCGGCCCGGAGCCACCGACTGCCGGGTGACACTGACGCCGAGGTCGCGGAGCCAGGATTCCAGCCGATCCGTGACGCGAGATTCGTAGCAGAGGTGCGGGGGAATGTCCGTCCGCCCCATCGGGTTGACCGACGGCAGGCGGACGAGTTCGGACAACAGGACGGAGAGGGGGAGCATGAGGGGATTGTAGGTTTTTGAGTGGTAGGCACACTCCGTGTGCCGTTCTGATGAATCACACGGCGCACGGAGTGTGCCTACCACTCAAAAACCGGCCCGCCCTACTTCGCCCCCTTCAGGTACTTGTCGAACCACGCCAGGTCCCATTCCATCTTCGCCTTGCGGTTGCTCAGCTTGGTCAAGCCGTGCGGCTCACCGGAATACACCACCAGCTCGGTCGGCACCTTCAGGTTCTCCTTCAGCGCCCGGTACAGCATGCGGCTGTGCCCCGGCGGGCACCGTTCGTCCCCGCCGCCGACGTGGACCAGCGTCGGCGTGGTCACGTTCCCCAGCCCGTAGGTGGGCGAGGTCTTGCGGTACACGTCCGGCTGCTCCCACGGCAGCCCCTTCTTGAACACGATCGGGTACGCCGGCTCGTCGTTGAACCCCCACTCGGCCACCGTGTCCACGATCCCCGCCCCGCTGCTCGCCGCCTTGAACTTCACCGGCGAGTCCTTCAGCGTGATCAGGCAGTTGGTCAGGTACCCGCCGTTGCTCCACCCCATGCACCCGACGCGGTTCTCGTCGGCGATGCCTTCTTTAATCAGGTGCTGGATGCCGGCCAGGATGTCCTTCACCTCGATGTCGTTCTCGCGGCCGATCAGGTCGGTGACGAACTTGTCGCCGTATCCGGTGCTGCCGCGGTAGTTGGGCAGCAGCACGGCGTACCCGGCGGCGGCGAAGTACAGCCGGCCGTTGTGCGGGTCGAAGTTCAGGTCGGCCTTGGTGCTGGTGGTCGGCCCGCCGTGGATGGCGACGACCAGCGGCAGCTTGTCACCCTTCTTGTACCCGTAGGGCAGTTCCAACACCCCGCCGACCTCGGCGCCATCCGGCCCCTTCCAGGTGACGTGCTGCACCGACGGCAGCTTCCAGGTTGCGACGTGCGGGTTGGGGTCCACGAGGACAGCCGAGCCGTCCCAGCGGCTTGTCAGGACAGGGAACGACGTTCGAGGGGCGTGGATGAAGTATTCGGGCGAGCCGGAAATGTCGAACCCAAGGATGTTTGGATTACCCTCGGCGATACCCGACGCGAGGGCGGAGCCCTTTGTCAAGGTTCCTAGTCCGGTGACCCCCTGGCGTTCGGTTAAGGTGAGCAGCACATCATTCGTGCCCCATTTCATCGGCGCTCCAAGACCTCGCCCGTAGCCGACCACCTCCCATCTGCCTTTATCCGTCTCGCGGTTGACCCGCTCTACAGACCACTGACTACCCGCCTCACCCCCGACGAGGATTTCCGCCGGGAACGCGTCATGTACCGCCGTGAACGCGAACTTCGTTCCGTCCGGGCTCCAGCACAGGTTCTCCAGCCACGCGTACGGGCTGTTCTTCGGGTTCTTGCGGTAGGCGTCGGTCGGCGGGGTCGTCACCTTGCCGCCCTCCCACACGTCCACCCGGCTCTCGCCCTCGCTCTTCACCACCGTGTCGTCGAACGCCGAGATCATGGCGATCTTCTTCCCGTCCTGGGTGACCACGAACTCGCGGACATACCGCTTGTCCGCCACCACCCGCTCCGTTCGCCACGAGATCACATCCAGCCGGTGGATTTCGCTCACCTTCCGCTTGCCGTGCCCGTACTCCACCTTGCCGTACTTCGCCCGCAGTTTAGCGAACTCGTCGTCGTCCGCGTGGTCGGCGTCGGTGCTGTAGAAGACGGCCTCGGCCTTCGCCGCGTAGTCGTACCCGCTCACCCCGCCGGCCTCCCGCGTCACCGCCTTCGGCTCCCCGCCGGCCGCGTCGATCCGCCACACCTGGGCGGTGCCGTCGAACGGGGCCTTCGTCTCCGCCGCCCGCTTGCGGTTGCCCAGGAAGTAGATGGCCTTGCCGTCCGCACTCCACTTCGGATGCCGGTCGTTCGCCCGGTCGAACGTGAGGCGGGTGGACTTCCCCTTGCCGTCGGTGGAGATGACCCACAGGTCGGTCTTGCGGTTGTCCTCGGCCTTGTCCCAGGTGCCCAGGCAGTACGCCACCTGCTTGCCGTCCGGCGACACGGCGATCTCGGTGATGGCGTTCAGGGTGGAGTAGTCGTCCGGCACGATGTCGTGCGTCCGCGCCTCTTGCGCGACCGCCACCGAAGGCAGGGCGAGTACCACCGCGACGAACAGGCAGCGCATGGGAAAGACCTCAGAGAAATCGGGAACGCGGATGGCGCAGATTCCAGCGCGGATGAACACGGATCAAGAACAGAGTTTTATCCGCGTTGATTCGCGCTCCATCCGCGTCATCCGCGTGCCAATGGATTGATTCACCCCAACTGCGGGAACTGGGTGACGGCCAGCTTCGCCACCGGATCATACTCGGGGGCGAACAGCAGTTCCACCGCCGCCGTGTCGCTCGCCTTCGCCGTCATCTCCGTCACCGGCCCCTGGGCGATGCCGTCGATGAACCCCCGCAGCGGGCGTTTGGCCGGGTCCAGGTTCCGCAGGCGGATGGTGGTGTCCAGCGGCAGGACGGCCGGCCGCCAGAACGCCGGGATGAGTACGTTCGACGCGGCCAGCGTCAGCAGATCAGCGTTGAACGGCAGCGGCGTAGCGCCCATCGCCCGGGCGTAGCTGGTGCTGCCGGCGGCGGACGCGATGAGCATGCCGTCGGCCACCACCTTGGTCATCCGCACCACCCCGTTCACGCACACCTCGATCCACGCCGTCTGCCCGGACTCCCGCTCCACCCAGCAGTCGTTGAACGCCACCTCTTTTCGCCGGCCGCTCGGCCCGCCCACATCCACGTCCAGAAGCGGCAGGGTGTACTTCCGCAGGTCGCGGTCCCAGAAGTGGTTGGCGGCCGGGTCGTTCAGCAGGAACCCGAGGTGGCCGGTGTTCAGCCCGAAGAACGGCAGGCGGTCGGTCCAGTGCGTGCGGATGGCCCGCAGCATGGTGCCGTCCCCGCCGATCACCACGATCGCCTCGGCCGGTTCGGCCACGAACGGCTTCAGTTCGTCGGCCAGTTGCCGGGCCTCCGACTTGCCGGGGTCGGAGAACACACGGACGCGGCGGTGCGACAGGCGGAAGGTGCCGGGGTCGGGCATGACTGTGAAACGCCGACGGACGGCCGTCCGTCGGCTTTGTTGGGGATCGGCCGAAACCCACGGCCATCATATGTTGACTCCGCCCTCATCGCCCGGTTCGGGGCACTATTCGCAGGAGTCGCACATGAAACGGTTCGCGCTGGCGGCGGTGGTCGTCGCCCTGTGTTCCACCGCGTTCGCCGCGGTGAAGACGAAGAAGGTGGAGTACAAGTTCGACGGGGTGACGTTCGTCGGCCACCTGTACTGGGACGACGCGAGCAAGGACAAGCGGCCGGGGGTGCTGGTCGTCCACGAGTGGTGGGGGCTGGACGACTACGCCAAGATGCGGGCGGAGATGCTCGCCAAAATGGGGTACGTGGCGTTCGCCTGCGACATGTACGGGGACGGCAAGGTGGCCGCCCACCCGGAGGACGCCGGTAAGATGGCGACGATGGTGCGGCAGAACCTGGACGTGTGGCGGGGGCGGGCGAAGGAGTCGCTCAAGCAGCTCACCGACTTCGAGCTGACCGACGCCAAGCGGTGTGCGGCCATCGGGTACTGTTTCGGCGGGTCCACCTGCATCCAACTGGCCGCGAGCGGGGCGGACCTGAAGGCCATCGCCACCTTCCACGCCGCCCTGCCAAAGCTGAAGCCGGAGGAGGCGAAGGCGATCAAGGCGAAGGTGCTGGTGTGCCACGGGGCGGACGACAAGTTCATCCCCGCCCAGGCGATCGCCGACTTCAAGAAGGCGCTCGCCGACGGGCACGTCAGTCTCGACTTCCAGGAGTACCCGGGTGCGGTCCACAGTTTCACCGTGAAAGGGGCGGACGACCGCAAGCTGGACGGCATGAAGTACAACAAGGACGCGGACGAGAAGTCGTGGGCGGCGATGACCAAGCTGTTCGAGGAGACGCTGAAGAAGTGACCCACATTGGTTAGCCGCGACCCAACGGGGAGCCCGCTACGAACGCGCTCCCCGTTGGGTCGCGGCTAACCCGGATTGTCTTGCATCTCCCTCAATTCCAGCGCACAATTCTCTCACCTACCGAGCGCCGGGGCGGGCGGAACTCCTGCCGCCCACCCGCCGTCTCACCACTACCCGCCTGCCTCGTCTCCTCCTGAGGCGCCCGACATGCGCTGGCCCTGCCTGCTCGTCACGCTGTTTCCCCTACCGTTGTTCGCCCAGGACGTCCCGCCGCCGAAGCCGGCCGACGTGAAGTCGCTGGCGGTCACGCCGGACAAGGTGACACTGCCGGGCGACGACGCCTCCGCCCAACTGATCGTCACGGCGACGCTGAACGACGGCCGCACCGTCGATCTCACCCACGATGTGAAGTACGCCTGTGGTGGCCAGGTGAAGGTGTCCGAAACCGGCCGGGTGCTGCCGAAGGCGAACGGCTCCGCTGACATCGCGGTGTCATTCGGCGAGAAGGCGGTGAAGGTGCCGGTCACGGTGGTCCACCTCGGCGAGAGCCGGCCGATCAACTTCCCGAACCAGGTGGTGCCGGTGTTCACCAAGCTGGGGTGCAACAGCGGCGGGTGCCACGGGAAGCAGGCCGGGCAGAACGGGTTCCGCCTGTCGCTGCTCGGGTTCGACCCGGAACTGGACTACGCCACGCTGGTGAAGGAGAGCCGCGGGCGGCGGCTGCTGCCGGCGTCGCCCGACGACTCGCTGTTCCTGCTCAAGGCGACCGGCACCTCCCCGCACGGCGGGGGGAAGAAGATGGAGCCGGGCAGCGACGAGTACAAAGTGGTCCGCCGCTGGATCGCCGCCGGCCTGCCCTACGGCGACGAGAAAGACCCGACCGTGTCGAAGATCACCGTGTTCCCGGACGCCCGCGTGATGACCCGGCAGGCGAAGCAGCAGGTTGCCGTGTACGCCCACTACACCGACGGCACGGTGGAGGACATCACCCGCCGGGCGCAGTTCGAGAGCAACGACCAGGAAGTTGCCACGGCCGACGGCGACGGCGTCGTCCGCACGCTGAACATGAGCGGGCAGGCGGCGGTGATGGCCCGCTACCAGGGCAAGGTAGCCGTGTTCCGGGCCACCGTCCCGCTCGGGGTGAAGACGCCGGATTGGAAGTTCGAGCCGAAGACGGTGGTGGATACGCACACGGCAGCCAAGTGGCGGGAACTCGGGCTGGTGCCGAGCGAGGTGTGTTCGGACGAGGTGTTCGTCCGTCGCATCCACCTCGACCTGTGCGGCACCTTGCCCACGCCGAAGCAGGTGACGGACTTCCT
>CANJKY010000075.1 GCA_947474875.1 Gemmataceae bacterium | reverse complement strand
GGCAGTTTGGTCGTGGCGATTGCGACCGAGATGACGGCCAGGAGTGGGACCGCCGCGAACCGCGTCCCGAGTCCGACCAGCAAGAGCGTCCCGCACGCCACCTCGAATGCGCCGACGAACGGGCCGAAAAAATCAGGACGTGGGATGCCGATCTTGGCGAACCGGCCGGCCCCGAGTTCGTCCGAGAAGAGAAACTTCTGAACCCCTTCGGACAGGAAAACGGTCCCGACCATCACCCGGATCAGCATGACGACCGCCGGGGCGTCGGTGAGCAGCATTCGTTGCAGAAGCCCCATCGAACCCTCCGTTTTAGCGGGAGGCGGATACCTTGATCCGGTCCACCGCGCTCTTGAAGTAAAGGACGTTCTCCTTCTTGTGGCACTCGACGCAACCGGCGTGCAGCCGGGTCAGAGCGGCGTCGAGCTTCTCGGCGTCCTTCGCTTTGGCCGCCGCCAGCACCGGAGGCAAGTCGGCGGCGAGGAACGGCTTGGCCGCCTCGCCCCGCTTCGGGCGACGCTCCACCGCCAACCGCAAGGAGAGGTCGATCTTCTCGGCCTGATAGATGGCGTGGTCCCAGTTCCGTTCCCTGCCCGCGACGAGCAACTCGCCGTACCGATGGCCGATTTCGAGCATCGACACATCCAGCCCGCGAAGGTGACGCTCGGTCGTCGTGAAACGTTCGTCGGTCGTCCCCTTCAGCCAACTTTCCGGTGAGGTCTTGGGCTGGTCCGCTTTGTCCGCCGCCGTTGTTCGACCGCCCGGACTGGCCCAGACGCCGAGAAGGAATCCGACCGCCCCGAGCGAAACGGCAACCCAGACTGACACCTGACGATTTCTCATGGTTGACCCTCCTGTCGGAAAAGGCACCGTCGCGCAAATGGTATCCGTGACAGCCTCGGCAAGGACGGGGGACTGGGAAAGATCAAGGGGAATTAAGGTTCCGCGTTACAGCGGACGACACCGTTGTCCCGATAAATCCGAAGGAAGAACTCAAGATCGAAACGGGGTGCAGGATGCGGACCTCTCGGACAAAGCAGACGGCATTCCGGTGCATCGCGGCGGCTTCACTCGGCTGCCTCCCGGCCTGTGCCAGTCTCAACGACCCTGTCCCGGTTGCGCTTCCTGCTCCGCAACTCGTCGCCCGCCAGAACTCACTTCCGCCACCGAAGTCGGCGGCCGAGCCGGATTCGGGCGGTGTGAAACTGGCAAAGGCCGAGTTCAGGTTGCCCGCGACGCCTGACGCCCAATCGCAGGGGACGCCCCTGCCGATCACCCTTTCGACGGCACTCACGCTGACCGGGGCGAACGCCCTGGACATCCAGATCGCCGACGAGCGGGTGCGAACCGCGACCGCTCAACTCGACCGGGCGAAGGTGTTGTGGCTGCCGAACCTGAACTTCGGGGTGGACTACTTCCGGCACGACGGCCAGATTCAGGACATCGTCGGGACCGTGTTCACCACCAGCCGGTCGTCGTTCTTACTCGGGGCCGGGCCGCAGGCCGTCGTCTCGACCTCGGACGCGGTGTTCGCCCCGCTCGCCGCCCGGCAAGTCGCGCGGGCCGCCCAGTTTGATGCCCAGGCCAGTCGGAACGACACCACACTGGCGGTCGCCATCGCGTACTTCAACGTCCAACAGGCTCGCGGCGAGGTGGCCGGTGCCGCCGAGTCGCTCCGGCGGGCGGAAGACTTGGTCGCCCGCACGGAGAAGCTGGCCCCGGACCTCACGCCGGATCTCGAAGTCAACCGGGCCAGGACGGAGGCCGCACGTCGCCGTGCTGCCGTCGAGTTGGCCTACGAACGCTGGCAGGTGGCGAGTGCCGACCTGACCCGCTTGCTGCGGCTCCAGCCCGGCACCCTGGTCGAGCCGGCCGAGGAGCCGTCGCTCTCGGTGAGCCTGATCGACCCGGCCGCACCGCTGGACGAGTTGGTCGCCATCGGCCTGACCAACCGCCCGGAACTGGCGTCGTATCAGGCCGTCGTTCAAGCCGCGCTGGTCCGGGTGAAGCAAGAGAAGCGGCGGATGCTGTATCCGACACTCGCCGTTCGCGGGGTCGGGTCGAACACCCCGGGGCTGGCCGGCGGGTACCTCGGCGGCGGGGTGAACGACGACGTGCAGAACTTCGGCCCGCGATTCAGCGTAGACCTGCAAGCGGTGTGGGAGTTCCAGAACCTCGGATTCGGGAACCGGGCGCAGGTGCGGGAACGCGAGGCGGACAGCCGGCGGGCGTTGCTGGAACTCCTCCGCACCCAAGACATGGTGACGGCCGAGGTGGTGCAAGCTCAAGCCCAGGCGGTGCGGGCCGCTCGGCGGGTCAAGGCGGCCGAAGAGGGCGTGGCGAACGCGGCGGCGACGGCCGAGAAGAACCTCCAGGGGCTGGGCCAGACGAAGCGGGCCGGGGAACAACTCATACTGGTCTTCCGCCCCCAGGAGGCGGTGGCGGCCGTGGCCGCCCTCGACCAAGCCTACCGGGACTACTATCAGGCGGTGGGCGACCACAATCGCGCCCAGTTCCGGCTGTACCGCGCCCTCGGCCACCCGGCGCAGGCACTGTGCCAAGTCGGCCGCCCGGTCGAAACCCTGCCCGCGACCAGCATCCCCGCGTTGCCGCTGCCCCACCCACGACCCGTGACCGTGGACCCGCCGCCGGCCGGTGCGAGCGGGGCCGTCCCGCCCGGCCGACCCAACCTAAAGCCGAATTAACCAAGCACTTGTCGCCACGGGCCGTGTCCCACGGTTCAATAACGAGATGGATTGTCGGCACGGGCGAGAGGCATCATGAACCCGATCACTGCGGCACTGAATCGCCCGGTCACCGTCATGGTGCTGGCGCTCGGCACGGTCTTCGCCGGGTGGCTGGCGTACAGCCGGATGAAGGTGGACATCTTCCCGGCCCTGAACCTGCCGGTGATCTACGTCGCCCAGCCCTACGGCGGGATGGACCCGCAGCAGATGGAAGGACTGATCGCCAACTACTACGAGTACCACTTCCTCTACATCAACGGCATCCACCACGTCGAGTCGAAGAACGTCCAGGGCATGTCCCTGATGAAGCTGTTCTTCCACCCCGGCACCGACATGGCCCAGGCGATGGGCGAGACGGTCGGGTACGTGAACCGCAGCCGGGCGTTCATGCCGCCGGGGACCGTGAACCCGTTCATCATGCGGTTCGACACGGGTAGCGTGCCCGTTGGCTACCTCGTGATGTCGAGCGAGACGCGAACCATCGGCGAGATTCAGGACAAGGCCCTGTTCCGGGTCCGCCCGATGTTCGCCGCCATCGAGGGGGTGAGCGCGCCCCCGCCGTTCGGCGGAAGTCAGCGCACGGTGGTCGTCCGGGCCGACCCGGAGCGGTTGAAGGCCTACGGCATCTCGGCCGACGAGGTGGTGCAGAAGCTCACCGAGGGGAACACCATCGCCCCGTCCGGGCAGATCCGGGACGCGACCCGGATGCCACTCGTCCCGAGCAACGCGATGGTCGTGAAGCCCGAGGAACTCGGCACCATCGAGGTCAAGCCCGGCGTGTTCCTGCGCGACGTGGTGAAACACGACCCCGTCACCAACCGCCCGCTGATCGACGACGCGAGCGACATCCCGACCGGGTACGCCCTGGTGAACGGCAAGCGGGCGGTGTACATCCTGGTCACCAAGCGGGCCAACGCCTCGACCCTCGACGTGGTCAACAAGGTGCGGGCGAACCTGTCGAAGATGCAGGCCGAGCTGCCGGACGACATCAAGGTGAGCTTCGAGTTCGACCAGTCGCCCTACGTCACCAACTCGATGAAGGGGGTGGCGTTCGAGGGGCTGCTCGCCGCCGGCCTCGTCGGCCTCATGGTCCTCGTTTTCTTGCGCGACTGGCGGAGCGTGATCGTCGTCGTCCTGAACATCCCGTTCGCGCTGGTGGCGGCGCTCGTCGCCCTGTGGCTGACCGGCGAGTCGATCAACCTGATGACCCTCGGCGGGCTGGCACTGGCGGTCGGCATTCTGGTGGACGAGTCTACGGTGGCGGTCGAGAACGTCCATGTCCAGATGGAGAGGACGCCCTCGGTCGCACTCGCGGCGTGGCGGGGGGTGACGGAAACGGCCGTGCCGCGGCTCCTGGCCATGCTCTGCGTCCTGGCCGTATTCATCCCGGCGTTCGTGATGGAGGGGGCGGCCCGCGGGCTGTTCCTGCCGCTCGCGCTGGCCGTCGGCTTCTCGATGATTGCCAGCTACGTCCTGTCCAGCACGTTCGTCCCCGTCCTCTGCGTTTGGTTGCTGAGGAACAAGCACCACGGGCCGGCGGTTTCCCACGCCCCCGGGTTCTACAGCCGATCGATCGGCTTGCTCGCCCGCGTGCGGTGGCTGCTGGTGCCAGCCTATCTGGCCCTGGCCGCTGCGGTCGTGCTGTTGGTCGGCCCGCGCCTCGGCACCGAGATCTTCCCGCAGGTGGACGCCGGATCGTTCCAGCTCCGCGTCCGCGCCCCGACCGGCACCCGGATCGAGGAGACCGAGGCCATCACCCAGGAGGCGCTGCGGTACGTCGGCGAGGAGGTGAAGGCGATGGGCGGGGAGGTGGACATCTCCCTCGGGTACGTCGGGGTGGTGGCGTCGAGCTACCCGATCAACGCCGTCTACCTGTGGATGGGCGGGCCGCACGAGTCGGCGGTCCGCGTCGCCCTCAAACCCGGGTCGGTGCGGGTGGACGACCTCAAGGCGCGGCTGCGGGACAAGCTCCCCGCCCACCTCCGGGCGTGGACGGCCGCCCGGTGGAAGGCCGCAGGGCTGCCCGCCGACGTAGCCGACCGGAGGACGGGGGAACTCCGGCTGTCGTTCGAGCCGGCCGACATCGTGAACGAGGTGATGAGCTTCGGCTCCCCCACCCCGGTCGAGGTGCAGGTCTCCGGGTCGAACGTGGCCGCCAACCGCGCCCACGCGGAGAAGCTGTCCGTGGAACTGGCCAAGATACCGGCGCTCAAAGACCTCCAGTTCGCCCAACCGCTCGACTACCCGACGGTCGAGGTGATCGTGGACCGGGAGAAGCTGGCCGCGAGCGGCGGCACGGCGGCCGACGTGGCCAGGGCGATCACCCCGTTCACCTCGTCCAGCCGGTTCACCGTCCCGAACTACTGGCGCGACCCGGCCAGTGGGGTCGGGTATCAGGTGCAGGTGGAAGTGCCGTTCACCCTGGTCAGTTCGGCCAAAGACCTGGAGCTGGTGCCGGTGGTGGCGAACGGGCACGGGGCGGTGTACGTGCGGGACGTGGGGACGGTCAAGGAAAGCACCATGCCGGGCGAGATCGACCGCTACAACATGAAGCGGGTGGTCAGCCTGACCGGGAACATCCAGGGGAGCGACCTGGGGGCGGTGGCGGACCAGGTGGACGCCGCCATCAAGGCCGCCGGCGACCCGCCCAAGGGTGTGGCGGTGGACGTCCGGGGACAGATCACCCCCTACCGGGAGTTGTTCCGCGGGCTGGCGTTCGGGCTGGCCGTCGCGGTCGTCGTCATCGCCCTGATGCTGACCGCGTATTTCCAGTCCGTGCGGCTCGCCCTGATCGCCGTGGCCCCGGTGCCGGCGGTCCTCGCCGGGGTAGTGACCGCCCTGTTCCTCACCGGATCGACGCTCAACCTCCAGTCCTTCATGGGGGCGATCATGGCCGTCGGCGTGGCGACGGCGAACGCCATTTTGTTGGTCACGTTCGCCGAGCGGGCGCGGGTTTCCGGCATGACAGCCCGGGAGGCCGCGGCCGAGGGCGCACGGACCCGGGTGCGGCCGATCCTGATGACGAGTTGCGCGATGATCGCCGGTATGGTCCCGATGGCCCTCGGCGTCGGCGAGGGCGGGGACCAGACGGCCCCGCTCGGCCGGGCGGTGATCGGCGGGCTGGCGGCGGCCACCCTGACCACGCTACTCGTCCTGCCGGCGGTGTTCGCACTGGTCATGGGCCGCACCCCGGCCCGGTCCGCGTCACTCAGCCCGTTCAACCCGGCCAGCCGCCACTTCGTCCCCGACGCCCAGGAGTCCGCTCATGCGACCTGACCGTGTCCTTTTCCTCCTCGGGCTGCTGGCAATCGGTCCCGCCGCCGGCTGCAACCGACAACCACCGGCCGCTGGCGGGGCCGCGCCGGCGACCGCCCCGGCCGTGACCGTCGTGAAGCCCGAGAAGCGGCCGGTGGTCCGGGTCGTCGAGCAGCCGGGCACCGTCCACGCCTTCGAGGAAACGGTGCTGTACCCGAAGGTGCCGGGGTACGTCCGCGCCCTGTCGGCCGACCCGGACAAGGTGGCCCGGCTCGCCCACGACCGGCTGATCGACATCGGCAGCCGGGTCAAAAAGGACCAGGTTCTGGCGGAACTCGCCGTCCCGGAACTGGAGGAGGAGTTCAAACAGAAGGAGGCGCTGGTCCGCCAGGCCGAGGCCGAGGTGTCCCAGTCGAAGAAGGCACTGGCCGCGTCGGCCGCGGGGGTCACCTCCGCCAAGGCGATGGTGGCCGAGACGAAGGCCGGGCTGACCCGCGCCCAGGCTCTCCACGACCGCTGGCAGTCGGAGTCCGCCCGCGTCGGCCGGCTGGTCACGGGTGGGGTAATCGACACCCAGACCCGGGACGAGACGCTGAACCAGTTCAAGGCGGCAGAGGCGACCCGAGCCGAGGCGACGGCGAAGGTGGCGTCGTCGGAAGCGGCGGTGGCGAAGGCCGAGGCCGACCGGGACAAAGCCGCCGCCGACGTGGTCGCGGCCGAGGCCAAGCTCGACGTGGCCAAGGCGGACGTGCGGCGGGTGGACGCCCTACGCGGGTACACCCGGGTGAAGGCTCCCTACGACGGCGTCATCACCCGGCGGGCGGTTAACACCGGGGACTACGTTACGGCCGACAGCAAGCACGGGCTGTTCGCGGTCGCCAAGATCGACCCGGTGCGGGTGGTGGTCAACGTGCCCGAGGCGGACGCCGGGCTGGTCGAGGACGGTCAGGAGGTGCGGGTGACGCTCCAGGCGATGTCCGGGCCGCCGTCGGTCGGCAAGGTGGTCCGCACCTCGTGGTCGCTGGAGCCGGGGTCGCGGACGCTGCGCACCGAGGTGGACCTGCCAAATCCCGGCGGGAAGATGCGGCCGGGCATGTACGTGTCGGCCCGGCTCACGGTCGAACTGCCCGCCGAGTGGGCGGTGCCGGCTGCGGCAGTCGGAAAGGTGAACGACGAGCCGGTGATGTACCTGGCTGAGGGCGGGAAAGCGGTGCGGGTGATTGCGCAGTTGCACCGCGGTGACACACAGTATACCCAGATTCGACGCTACAAGCGGCCCGGTGCCGGTGAGTGGACTACCGTGTCCGGCGATGAGCGGATCGGCACCCCAGCCGCCGCCTTTTCGGACGGGCAGGCCATACCGTAAATGTTCCCTGTAGGCTTCGTTTGGAGAACACCATCGGAGAAGTAGTCTCCGCCCGCGTCAGATCGAGACAAGGGTCTTTTCACGTTTTCAACCATTTCCGAGCCGTCCAAACGATTCAACACCTGCGTCACTCGGGACCGATTCATCCCGAGATGGCGGATGGGCCATCGCCAGGATGGAACTTGCGAACCCCTGCGACGAAACACTCCGACGGCGACGGTGAACCAAAGAGCGGAGAGGCGTGTCCAACCAAGTGGGATTGTCCCACTTGACCTTCTTTCCCACTCTGTGATACACTTTCCCTAGTTCCGCTAGCTGGAAGGAGGCACCGTGCATACCGAAACCCGTACCACCGACGCCAAGGCCCGCTTGGTCTTGCCCAAGGCGTTTGCTAACGCCACCGTCATCATCGATCAGGTGAGCGAGACCGAGGTCCGCGTCCGCCGTGCGAAAGTCGTCGCCGAAGACGATTTACCATTCGCCGAAGAATCATCGGCCCCGCTGTCCGACCGCGACCGCGACCACTTCCTGCAACTCCTCGCCAACCCGCCGGCCCCGACGCCGGCCCTCAAGAAAGCGGCCGCCGGCCACAAGGCCCACCGTGGCTGAGTGGACCGTCGTGCCGTTCGTCAAAGACCACGAACGGGCGGACTTCTCGTGCGGGCGGTCCACGCTCGACGACTTCATCCGCGCCCGCGTGAGTCAGTACGAGAAGCGCCGTCTAGGAAAGACGTTCGTCGCTGTCGCAACTGGCGACAAGCGGGTCATCGGCTACTACACGCTGGCGGCCGGGGCGGTCGGGTTCGAGCACCTGCCTGCGGATGCCTCCCGCAAGTTGCCCAAGCACCCGGTGCCGGTCGTGCTTTTGGCCCGGCTGGCGGTCGATCAATCGGCACAAGGAAGGGGATTGGGCGAGGGGCTACTCCTCGACGCCCTACAGCGGACGCTCGACCTTTCTTCGGGACTCGGAGTCCACGCCGTTGAGGTGGATGCGCTCGACGACGCGGCGGCGGCGTTCTACCGCAAGTACGGCTTCACCCCGCTGCTCGACGACCCGCTGCACCTGTATCTGCCCATCTCGACCGTAGAAGACCTCCTTGGCTGATCCCCGGACCCCTTGCCAGCACTGCCGGCTACCTACGAGGACTACGCTGGTCACCGCATTTCGATTGAACTCCACGGCGAACAGGAACACCACTGGTGCTGGCCGCGAGTGAGCGATCAAGGTGCGGCAGTACTTCGAGACTTATCGGGGGACGAGAAAATCGCACTACTGGTGCGACAAAGTGTTATCGGGGGCCATCACTGCGATGCCAGGACCGAAAAGGCAGCACATCGAACTCCGCTTCGCCGCTTACCTCGTGAAGGCCGGCGAGGAGGACTGTTGGTCGTGGTCAGGCCCGATCACCAACGGCGGGCACCCGACTCTCGGCAGGGGCGGGAAGGGGGGCGGTCAGACCTCGGCCCGCATCGTCGCATACCGGCTGGCCACTGGTGATAACCCCGACCGTGAAGTCCTGAACATCTGCGATAGAAAGCTCTGCCTCAACCCCCGCCACCTGCTTCTCGCCGGAGCCGGAAAATCGAAAGCGACACTTCAGAAGCGATTCGAGGCAAAAGTCCAAAAGTCTGGGCCGGACGAGTGCTGGCTGTGGACGGATAAGCCTATCGCGTCGGGTTACGGAAAGCTTTCGACCGGACACGACAGCAGCCCGATCCTGGCGCACCGCCTGGCATGGCAACTTGCCAACGGAGACATCCCCGAGGGTTTGTTCATCAAGCAGCGGTGCGGTAATCGCCTCTGCTGTAATCCCGCCCACCTCTACCTGTCCCTGAACCCGATTGACGGCCCCGAGGTGTCGGCCAGGGCAGTCGAGGCTTGGTTACGCTGCCGGGCCTGAGTTCTTCTTCCGCTTGTCCTGCCTCCTCTGCTGCGTCTTCCGTCCGGGACGATAGCCCGTCTTCGGCGGCTCCGCGCCCCGTTCGCCCGGCTTTTCACCTTTAGCCGGGTTCGCCACGGAGTGGTAATGATCTCCCTCGGCCCCTCGGTTCGCCTGCCGCCGTCGGGCCTCAATGGCCTCCTTCGGAGGTTGAGCCGGGATCAGCCCCTCACAGCCACCGATTAAGTCGGACCTTCCGGATTCGATCAGAGCTTCCCGGACTGTGAAGTAGTTCTCTGGCTTAAAAAACTGCATCAAAGCCCGTTGCATCTTCCGGTCTTTCAGGCCTTTTTTGACCGT
>CANJKY010000074.1 GCA_947474875.1 Gemmataceae bacterium | reverse complement strand
GTTCCGCGAGGCGGCGACTCTGGAAGCGAAGACGTGCCGGTATCACCGCCCCTTGGCCGACGCCCTGGAGGCGGCCAGGGACCACGCCGGGGCCGCCGTCGTGTACGGCCAACTCGCCGACCGGTTTCCGACCGACACCGACTACAAGCTGTTGCAGGCGAGTCACCTGAGCCGCGCCGGCACCCCGAAACTGGCCCTCCCGCTGGCCGAAGCGGTAGCACGGGCGCAACCCGGGAACGCCATCGCCTGGGCGCAGGTGGGTAACGCCTACTACGCACTCCGAGACCTCCCCGCCGCCGCCACCGCCTATCTGAAGGCCGCCGAACTGGCCCCCGCCGACCGCCGTGTACTCGCCCACGTCGCCCCGCGGCTGACCGCCGCCGGCCGGTGGGCCGACGTGGTCGCCTTGCTCAGCAAGAGCCTGAGGCAGTCTTCCGCCTGGCTGGACCAAGACGACGACCTGCTGCTGTACAACGGGGCGTGCGCGGCCGTGCTCACTGCCGCGTCCGCCGCCGACCCGAAGGAACAGGCGGACTTCCGGCTGCTCGCCCGCTTGTGGGTTAGCGCGCACCTGAACTGGTGGAAGAAGAAGCTGAGCGGGTCAGCAGCGGACCGGAAATTTGTGGCAGACGACCTGACCCGTTGGCAGGCCGACCCCAGCTTCAACAGCGTCCGCCCGGGGCTGTTGCGGATCGGCATGCCGGCCGGCGAACGGGCCGAGTGGGACGAACTGTGGGCGGAGGCTAAGGCCGTCCTTGCCCAAGCCCTACTCCCGTCGCGGGAGGTGCTATCCGCCCCCCGCAGGGAATAGTGACCGCCTCACTTCTTCCCGTACTTCTGCTTGTCCGCGTCCGTCACCGTCCAGGTGTAGATCTCATAGTTATCGCCGTCAGCGTTCACCCCGGGGGTGGTGGCGGTCGGGGCCCAGTCGCCCATCTTGAACCGGTACGAGACGATCCGGGCGCCCGGCTTCAGGTCCCGCAGCAGCACCGGCCGCAGGGCGGTGTTCCCCTCCTCCCCGGCGTACAGGAACACCACCGTCGCCTCGGCGTAGTCCTTGCCGTCGGCCGGCTCGGCCGGCTGCACGTCCACCTTGCCCTCCAGTTCCGCCTTCTTCACCTGCTCCTTGGCGGCGGCCGCCTTGGCCGCGTCCGGCTGCACCAGCACCCCCCGCTTGGCCCCGCCCTTCACCGCCGCGATGGGCAGCCGGGCGTCCGCCCCGCCCAGGTCGAACACCACGTCGTCCTTGGTCAGCTTGGCCGCCTTCACCGCCTCGGCGATCACGTCGTCGGTCGGCGGCTTGAGCGCCACCACCGCCTTGTCGTTCCCCTCGTCCTTGGTCAGGTCCACCTCCACCGCGTCGCCGGCGGTGAACTTGCGGGTGGCCTTGCGGGTGACGGTGGTGAACTTGTTCGGCTTCCACGTCACCTGGAAGTCGTACACGTACCGCTTGCCCGCCTCCATGTCCGGGGTGTCGAACTCCCGCACCTTGCCTTTGGTGTTCGTCGGCTTCTGCTCGACCGATAACTCGGCGTCGTCCTGCGGCACCGTCACCTTCACCTTCGACTTCACGCCCATCGGCTGGGCGGGCGGGTTAGTCGGCGGCGGGGGCTGGGTGGCGGGCGGCTGCTGGGCGAACACCGGGGCGGCGAGCAGGGCCGCGGCCAGAGCGAGGACGCGCCGGGTCATGGGTGAACCTCTTCGGGTGAGACGGCGGACCGGGGGATTGTCGCACATCGGTCGGGCAGCGGCAACGGGGTGGATGGACGGACCTGCCCCCCCCTCTCCGAAACGGAGAGGGGGAGGAGTTTCGCCCATACAACACCACCCTCACCGGAGGTCCACGCCGTGTCCGAAATGCTCGCCGTCGACGGGTTCGGCCCGCTGCCCGTCCGCCGCCCGCAGTCTGTGGCCGAGGTGTGCGAGCTGGTGAAGGCCGCGGACGGCGGTATTTACCCCGTCGGCGGCGGGACGGCGCTCGACCTCGGTTTGGTGCCAGCGAAGCCGGGGTTCGCCCTGGACACCCGCGGTTTGAACGCGGTGGTGGAACACGCTTCCCGCGACATGACCGTGACCGTGCAGGCCGGCATCACGGTGCAGGCACTGGCCGACGTGCTGGCGAAGGAGGGGCAGTGGCTGCCGATCGACGTGCCGCACCCGATGCGGGCGACGGTCGGCGGGGCGGTGGCGGCCAACCTGAGCGGCCCGCGGCGGCTGGGCCACAGCACGTTTCGCGATTACGTCATCGGCATCAGCTTCGTGACCGACGAGGGGGTGGAGGTGAAGGGCGGCGGGCGGGTGGTGAAGAACGTGGCCGGGTACGACCTGATGAAGCTGATGATCGGCTCGCTCGGCACCCTCGGGGTCATCACGCAACTGACGCTGAAGGTGAAGCCGAAGCCGGAGGCGACGGCGGTGGTCACGTTCGGGGTGAGCGGGGCGGCGGTCGGCCCGACGCTGGATCGCCTGCACGCCAGCGCCTCACGCCCGATGGCGGTGGAGGTGCTGAACGCGGCGGCGAGTGTGGCGGGGCTGAAGACGGCCGAGCCGTGGCTGATCGCCTGCGGGTTCGAGGAGAAGCGGGTGACGGTGGACTGGCAGGTGAAGACGCTGACCGACGAACTGAAAGGGTCGCCGGCGCGGGACGTGACCGTGATCCGCGACGCCGACGCCGTTCCGGTGTGGCACGCCCTCTCGCACCTGCAAGCCGCCCAAGACGGCCGGTTCACCCTGAAGGCGAACGTGATGCCGAGCCAGACCGCCGAGTTCGCCGCGGCTGCGGCGGGGACGCATTCCGAAGCGGCGGTCCACGCCCACGCCGGGAACGGCATCGTGTACGTCCACCTGCCGGCGGAGATCGGCGTGGAACGGGCGAGTGCGATCCTCGCCGAGTTGACGAAGCGGACGACGGCGAACGGGAACGTGACCGTCCGCCGCTGCCCGCCGGACTGGAAGCGGGTGCTGCCGGTGTGGGGGGCGGACCGCGGCGACCGCGAGCTGATGCGGCAGGTGAAGCGAACGCTCGACCCGCGGGAGGTGTTCAACCCCGGAAGGATGTAGCCGCGACCCAACGGGGAGCGTGTTCTACCCGACGCGCTCCCCGTTGGGTCGCGGCTACGGAAATCACTTCACCTTCAGATCCACCCCGCCTTCCACCGTCAGGTAGAACCCGTGCGGGTTGTCGCCGTTGTTGATCTTCAGCAGCACCTCGTTCGCCCCCTTCTTCAGCTTCACCTTCACCTGATCGCGGTCCGGGCTGGCTGCCTCGTGCCGCTCGTGTGCCAGCACCTTCTCCCCGTTCACGAGCAGTCGGCAGCCGTCGTCGGTGCCCAGGCGGATCGTGACCTCCTGATCCGCCGGGGATTCGATCGTCCGCCGCAGGTAGCTCAGGCTCTTCGGCGCCTTGTCGCCGTGGAACGCGGCCAGGTCGAAGTACCCGTTCGCCCCGCCACGGATCGTCTTCCACGTCGCGCTCTTCGTGTCGAACTCCCTGTCCAGCGCCGCGTCGTCCGCCGCCGGGAACGGCCCGGCGACCTGCCACGAGTCCGGCGTGAGCGACGGCGTTTGCAGCGTCATCAGGTACTCGACCACGTCGATCAACTCGTCCTCGGTGAACGCCTTGATCACGTCCTCCGGCATGATCGACTTCGGGTCCTTCTTCTTGGTCACGTCCTTGGCGGCGAACGTGTAGTCCTTGCCGTTCGCGTCGCGGACGGTGATCGACTTCGCCGTCTCCTCGACCAGCAGGCCGACGATGCTCTGCCCGTCCTCGCTGTCGATCCGCCACGACACGTACTGGTCGGCGATGGCCTTGCTCGGGGTCAGCAGACTGTCGTACAGGTTCTCTTTGCTCCCCTTCTTGCCGATCATGCTCAGGTCCGGGCCGATGCTCCCGCCGGTGCCGCGGATCATGTGGCACTTCAGGCACTGCGCCTCGCCCGTCAGCGACTTCGCCATCAGTTGCTTGCCGTTCGCCGCGCTGCCCGCCTTCTTCGCCAGTTCGGAAATCGGCGGCAGCGTCTTCGGGTCGAGTTTGCCGGCGGCGGGGAACAGGACGAGCGCCTTGTTCCGTAGGTCGGCGAACGGGCTGTTCCGCAACAGCCGGCCGGCCTCGGGGACAGCGTTCGACGGCAGCTTGCCGTCGGCCTGCCGACGGAGCAACCAGGTGGTGCCCTGCCGGCTACCGGCCAGAGCCTTCAGGCACGCCCCGCGGAACTCGTCCGACACCTTCTCCGCCTCGAACCACTGGATCACGGCCGCCAGCGCCGCCTCCTGGTGGTGCGGTCGCACGTTGCCGTTCGGCAGGTGACGGGCGAGGGCCTGGACGGCGGCGGCGGACAGCGGGTTTTCCGGCACCCCCACCTGGACCAGCGCGGCCACCGCCTTCTCGCTCCGCAGCCCGCCCAGGGTGAGCACCGCCTCCTGACGCACCCCGGGGTCGGCCTTCGGGTCCTGGGCGATGGCCGCCACCTCGTCCACCCGCCACACGTTGTCGCTCAGGGCGATCAGCCGCAGGCCCGCCGTCACCCCCTGCTTGTCCGCCAGCAACCGGTCGATGGCCGGATTCAGTTCGTCGCGGGTGTTCAACTGCTTCCACTTGGTCGGCAGGAACAGCTTCAGGTTGTCGAGCGCCCGCTGCTTCACCTCGGCGGACGCATCGCCTTTCAGCAGACCGAGCATCGTCTTGCCGGCGGCGGGGTCGTCGGACGCGGCGAGGATGTCCACGATGCGGGCCTTCTGAGCGCCGGTCAGCTTGGCGTCTTTCAGCAGGGCGTCCAGCTTCGGCAGCATGCTCTTCGGCCGTAGCTCCCACACCAGGTCGGCCACCTTGTCGTTCCACTCCGGGAAGTGCTTGTCGAAGTCGGCGAGGATGGCGTCCCGCCGCGCCGGGTCGGTGCCGCACGCGATGTTCAGCGCGGCGCGGTAGAAGAGGTCGGAACCGTCGTACTGCTTGGCGAGCTCGTAAAAGAGCGAAGAGTCCGGCTTTTGATCCTTTTGCAGACCAATCAGGATTTCTCTGCGAACGGCCGGGTCTGCAAGATAACTTGCAGACTTCCCATCGCTCATCCGGAAGCGTGCCGAAGCATCCCAGGTGAATCGGTCGGCAAGTAGAGATCGGACCGCGAGTGTGCGGGTGGCGCTGTCCCCACTTTTTTCGAGTGCATCGTAGCAGTGAACTCCGCCAGTCGGAACGTACCACGGATCACGCCATAGCAGCCGCGCCCGAACCCAGGCGTTCGTGTTGGGATCGTCAATGACCGGCATGATTTCCTGGCCGGCATATCGGTCCAGAGCTTTGAGCCCCATCTGCCGCACCGTCATGTTCGGGCTGCCCAGCGCCGCTAGCACGCCCTCCTTCGTGTCCAGCTTCACCGCCGGCACCTTGTACCCCTTGTGCCCGGTCGGAGTGAGGCGGTAAATCCGCCCACGGGTGGTGTCGCCCATGCCGTGCCCGCCGACGCCGGGGTCGTACCAGTCGGCCACGAACACGCTGCCGTCCGGGGCGGTACACACGTCGCTCGGGCGGAACCAGTTGTCGGTGCTGGTCAGCATCAGGGCTTTATCCAACTCGTAGCCCGCGCCCTTCGGCTTGCGGGTGAACGCGCGGATCTCCCGCGGGCCGGCGTCGGCGTGCATGAGCGTGTTGTAGTACTGCTTCGGCAGCAGGTTCCCCTCGTAGAACTGGATGCCGGTGGGCGAGCCGAACCCGGTGCGGAGCGTCTTGTGGACGATGCCGGGTTGCTCCTCGTGCCAGTGGGTCTGGCCCGGCCCGCGGGGGAAGTACCCGTAGTTCCCGCCGGGGAACACGAAGCAGATGCGGGTCTGCTGGTTGCCGTCGTCGTCGTTGTCGGACAGCCAGATCTCGCCGAACGAATCGACGCACGCCTCGTAGTTGTTGCGGAAGTTGTGGGCGATCAGTTCCAGGTTCTTGCCGTCCAAGTCGCACCGCCACACCGTCCCGCCCTGGCAATCCGTGTTGTTGCTCTTCCACGCCCGCCCCTTGCCGTCGGCGGATTGCAGCGGGGGGATCGGCTTACCGTCCTTGTCCTTCCCCTGGCCGACGCCCTGGTCGCCGACGGTGAAGTACAGCTTGCCGTCCGGCCCGAGGTGCAGGCCGTGGACGCCGTGGTCGTGGTCGAACCCGCCGAACCCGGTGAGGAACACCTTCGGCGGGCCGTCGGCCACCGGGTTGCTCGCGTCCTTGCAGGTGAACTCCAGGATGTCCGGCGACTGTGCGACGAGCACGCGGAGCGATTTGCCGGTCGGGATCACGCACACGCTCAGCGGGCCGAACACCTCCGGCCCCTGGTAGAACGTGACCGCCTTCGTCGCCTTCCCCTCGCCCTTCTCGTCGATCAGCACGACGATGCGGTCGCCCTCCTTGCGGTTCAGCGGCACCCGCCGCAGCCGGCAGCGGTAGTTCACCGCCTCCGCCACCCACACCCGGCCGAGGTGATCCACGTCGATGGCGGTGGGGTTGATGAGCATCGGCTCGGCGGCGAACAGTTCCACCTGCAACCCGTCGCCGGGCTTCATGGAGGCGAGGGCTTTGTCCGGCGGCAGTTGGGCGAACGCGGGAGCTGCGAGAGCGACAAGGACGAGCGCGAGCAACCGGCGAGGCATGGGGAGACGCTCCGGGGAGGTCGGGAGGCAGGGGGATAAGATAGCCGATCTTCGCTGCGACTGAAAGGAGCGGCCGGAGTTGGACCGGGGCGAAGGTGGCTCCGGCGGCTGGGAAAAGCAAGCGGTGACAGTGCGAAGCCGAGTGGGATGCCGTCTTTCGGCCGCGGAGCGGCCCGCGGGTGTAGCCCAGGGCGGAAGCCCTGGGAAATCGGTAACGCAAAATCACCACGCCCCGGAGGGGCCGACGGCATCAACCCCGCCGGCCCCTCCGGGGCGGTTCTGTACTCCCATCGCTTACCCAGGGCTTCCGCCCTGGGCTACATCCGCGGGCACCTCCGGTGCCGGAAATCCAAAGACAAAAAGCTGGGTCACTTCGCCCCGGACGCGATCCAGTCCTTGATCAGCTTCTTCTCGGTGGCGGACAGCTTCGTCTTGGCGTCCGGCGGGGGCATGGTGCCGGCCTCGATGCTCCCCCACAGGTCGCTGCCCTCCGGGTTGCCGGGCACCACCAGCCCCTTCTTCCGGGTGATCGCCGCCAGGGTACGGACGTCGATCCCCGCCTTCTGCTGCGGGTCGCCGTGACAGGTGGCGCACGTCGCCTTCAGGATGCCCTGCACCTTCGAGAACGTCACCACGTCCGTCTTCGGCGGCTCGGGTTTGGGCGGCTCCGGCTTGGCCGGGGCGGGCTTGGTCGGTTCCGTCTTCTTCGGCGGGTCCGGCTTCTTGGGCTCCGGCTTCGGGTCCGGCTTCTTGGGCGGTTCGGGTTTCGGCTCCGGCTTGGTGGGCGGGGTCGTCGGGACCGTTTCGAGTTTGGTCGGTTCCGCTTTCGCCAACTCTTGCGGTGTCGGCTTGGTTTTCGCCTTCGGCTCCGGCTGGCTGAGCGCGGCCACCACCCCGAACCCGATGCCGCCCAGGAAAATCGTGGCGACGGCGAACTTGACGGCGACGGACGCGGGCTGGACGGGCATCGGCAATCCTCGGAAGGTCGTCTTCAGCATAGCTCCGGGCGAACGGTCATGCACCGGATTGGACGAACCGCGTGCGGATCAGTTCCGCGTATTCCTCCGGCGTGTTCACGTTGACCACCGACTCCAGGTGCGGGTCCACGTCGGCGAAGTGGGCGGGCGGCAGGGTGAGGGTGTGTACGGCATCGAACAGGGCGGTCATCTTCAGCCGACCAGCGGCGAGGTGGTTGCGAACGACCGGGAGGATGGAGGTGCGGTATGCCGCGGCCAGCGGGTGCAGGCGGGCGTGGATAAGGGGGATGGCAATCATCCCCTCACCCCCAGAGGCGAGGGGAGCCAGAACCTGCTGCACGAACCCGGGCCGCAGCAGTGGTACGTCGCACCCGGACAGGTACACCACCTCCGCCCGCCCGGCCAGCGCCGCCAGCCCCGCCGCCAGCCCGCCGAGCGGGCCGCACCCGTCCAATTCATCCCGTACCACCTCCACGCCGGCCGGCAGCGGGGGCACGTCCTGCCCGGCCGCGGCCACCACCACCACCGGGTTCACCACCGCCGCCACTGCCCGCACCACCCGGTGCAGCATCGTCTCATCTCCGATGCGCAGCCACGCCTTCGGCCGCCCCATGCGGAGCGACCGCCCGCCGCACAGCACCACCCCGCCCGCGCTGGTCATGTGTTCTTCCGTGGCACCGGCCCCCTTCACCGTACCATATCCGCACCCCGACCCGAGGCCCGCCATGATTCGCCCCGCCGTCGCTGTGCTCGCCGTCGTGAGCTCCGTCACCCCGCTCGTCGCCCAGGACGCAAAAGCGCAGAAGGCGGCGAGCGAGTACGTGTCCAAGTTCGGCGGGCTGCCCATCCCGGACGTGAGCCAGAAGGACCAGCCGATCCTCACCGTGTCGTTGAACGAGAAGGACGCCGCCGGGTTCGAGCTGAAGCGGCTGGCCGCGTTCCCCAAGCTGATACGCATCACCCTGTCCGGCAGCAAGAACGCCGACGCGGTGTTGAAGCAGTTGGCCGACCTGCCACAGCTCACCTCGGTCGCGCTCGACGGGTCGGACGTGACCGACGCCGGGCTGAAGGGTCTGGCCGCGCTGCCGAAGCTGAAGGACGTGGACCTGACGCGGGCGGCCAAACTCACCCCGGCCGGGTTCAAGGAGTTGGCCGCGTGCAAGGCGCTCGAAACGCTCGACGCCAGCGAGACGGCCATCGACGACGCGGCGATCAAGGAACTCGGGGCGGTGAAGTCGCTGACCAAACTGACGCTCAAGGGCACGAAGCTGACGCTGGCCGACACCGGCGGGGCGTTCGCCGGCTGGACCAAGCTGAAGGAACTCGACCTGTCCGACAGCAAGGTGGCGGACTCGTCGCTCGTGCCGGTCGGGGTGGCGAAGGGGCTGGAGGTACTGAACCTCCAGAACGCGACCGTGACTGACGCCGGGCTGAAGCCGCTGAACAAGCTGAACAAACTGAAGGTGCTGCACCTGGGCGGATGCAAGGCGGTGACGGGCAGCGGGTTCGCCGACCTGGCCGACCTGACCGCGATCGAGGAGCTGTACCTGAACGACACCGCGGCGAACGACGCCGGGATGAAGGCCGTCGCCCGCCTGCGGGACGTGAAGACGCTCGACCTGGACCGCACCAAGATCACCGACGCCGGGGTGCGGGAGCTGGCCACCCCGCGGGGGCTGGTGTCGCTGTCGGTCGAGGAGACGGCGGTGGGCGACGCCGGCTTGGCGGCGGTGGCGGAGAAGGCGAACAAGCTGGAAAAGGTGGGCGTGCGGAAGTCGAAGGTGACGGACAAAGGCGCCGCCGACGCCCGCCGCAAGGCCCCGAACCTGACGGTGAG
Source organism: Gemmataceae bacterium (assembly GCA_947474875.1). Taxonomy (GTDB): domain Bacteria; phylum Planctomycetota; class Planctomycetia; order Gemmatales; family Gemmataceae; genus JALHQU01. The sequence continues at coordinate 173 of CANJKY010000074.1, read as the reverse complement.
TTTCGATTGACGTTGGACCTCACCCCCCGGCCCCCTCTCCCTGCTCCCTCGCCGGCGGCGAGGCGGGAGAGGGGGAGAAAAACCGACCTTCCCTCTTCCTCCCCCTCTCCCGCCGGAGCGGAAGCTCCGGATACAGGGAGAGGGGGCCGGGGGGTGAGGTCTCACCGGTGAAC